>NZ_CP076718.1:2446583-2459578 GCF_011682235.2 Rhodocaloribacter litoris
GCGCCCGCCGAGGGCCCGAGCCGCTGGGCCCTGCGCCGCCGGCTGCCCTGCTGATCCCCGTCCGGGTACCCTGTGCGCCCCCACGTAGCCGCGGGCTTCAGCCCGGGCCTGTTCGGTTGGTCAAGGGGCGCACCCGTGAAGGGTGCGGCTACATCGCCGCAACGCCGGATGGAAGGCGATCGAGAGGGGGTGGCTGCCTATCTGTTCGTGTGAATCCCTTCGACGGCATGATCCGGGTAAAACGATGTCCCTCCGCGCAAATATCAGATTTTTCTACGTACCCGACAGGTAAGGGGAACGGTGGCCCGCAGATGCCGGCGCCGCCGGTGAAGGATGAACGTACGGCTGAGGCGCTGAACCCGGCAGTCCGGCCGGTGCAGGGCTATTGGCCCCGAAAGGATGTTCCGATGTTCCGTGATTGGTGGGCAATCTGGACACGAACGACCATGCATSMCCCCCCCCCGCATGATCCTTTTGAACGGCTGACGCACCTCGTGGCGGCCTATCACGCGACGGAACTGCGGCCTCCGCAGCCCGGCGACCCCGCCGACGTCCGCGCGTACCTGGCGACGCTCAACCGCCACCTCTTCGATCCGGCCTGGACGCTCCGCCGGATCGAGCAGAGTGCGGGACTCTGCGACCACAACGTCGAGCTACGCTTCGCCCGGCACGTCGGGCAGTCCGCCGGGGCATACCGGCGCCGCCACCGGATGGAACTGGCAAAACGCTTGCTCCGGGATGAGGGGTTACAGAGCGTGCCGGTCGTTCACATCGCCCTGGCCGTGGGCTACACGCGGCACGACACGTTCACACGGGCCTTCCGGCGCTACACGGGCACGACGCCGGATCGATACCGGAAGACGACTTGAAGACAAAATGCAAAGCGCAATGTAAACAATGAGCTTAGATTTATTTTGTTCACGCAAGTATGCCGAAATTATGAAACAGAATCTCTTCCTTATTCTATTTCTGATCTTTTTTGGGGCGTGTGACACCAGTGCTCCCCAACGGGAGGGGTTTCTAGCCGAGCCGGGGCCGATTCTGTTCATCTCCGACGAGAGCGGTACGAGCCAGCTCTACAGCATGCAGCCCGACGGCTCCGACGTGCGCCAGCTCACCGACGACCCAGACTTTCCCATTGGCCGTGCTGTCTGGTCGCCGGAGGGGTCGAAGATCGTACTCGAAGGCCCGCAGGAAGCGCTGCACTATGGCCCGGCCCTCTACGTAGTGAACGCTGACGGGACAGGGCGTTACCGGCTGACGCGTACCGTAACGCCGGAGCACCTGGCCAACGGAGAGCGTCCGGTCTGGTCGCCGGACGGTCGCCGCATCGCCTTCCGGCGCATCATGATTCCGGAGGCGCTGGGCATCCTGGACATCTACGTGGTGGACGTAGGCGGTGCCAACGAGCAGCGTGTGACTGACACACCGAACATCCTCGAATACATCGGTGCCTGGATGCCGGAGGGCTATCTGCTAGGAGACATCTTCGACTATTCTTACCGAGACTCACTGGGACGAGCGGCTGAGAACGGAAGACTGGTGGCGCTTGACCTTGATGGTACCTACCAGTGGACTTGGGGGCAGAAAGGAGAAGTGGTTAAAGGAGCTATCCTTTCTCCAGACGGCAGCAAGATCGCTTTCAATGTACGGATACAGCTAGAGACGGACTTTGGAAATGGCGTGGTGGCTCGGGACGTACAAGAGGAGGTTCACGTGATGGATGTGGACGGTGCGAACCGGCGACAACTGACCCACAGTGAACACAAGTACCTATGGCCGGTGGCTTGGTCACCTGACGGCACAAGCCTTCTGGTACAGGCCGGCACGCCTCCCGGTCAGGGGTCCGAACGCATCCTGATCGTGCCGCTCGATGGTAGCGGGCCGGTCGACATCACGCCGTGCCAGGGCACTTTCCACTTCTGTTACCCTACCAGTTGGAAAAGGAGGTAATCCCCATGCGTTAACCCCCGACGAAGAAGCCCTTGCGGCTTCACCTTTCCAGAACGAGCTCCCGGCAAAGAGCCATCATTTCCGGAACCGCTTGGCCTGCAAGGGCTTGCTTCACCTGATAAGCACAGGCACAGGCCGAGTTCCGGGTTCCTCAACCTTCAAACCAAGAGGTTCCCATGAAACTGCAAAGCCTGTTCCCACTTGGTTTCGGGGGGCACGCCCGTAATATCTTGACTCTGCTCCTAGTCCTGCCGATTGTACTCGCCGGGTCGAGCTTTGCTCAGGATCAACCTGTGACAGTGACAATGAAAGATAATCGAGGTCTATCGCACCGCGTGGAGTTGCACCCTCAGACCGGTTCTGCCCGCTGGATCTACGACCCCGCCATAAACCTTGTCGACCTAGTGCTGTGTCAAGTTATAATTGACGGGTATAGCCGCTTCAACTTCACCCGCGCATCCGCCGTCGTAAACTGCCAGTCCACCCCCCGCTGCTTCGCGTTGCGCGCCTGGTACCAGGCGGCGATCTCGCCCTCTAACTGCGATGCATTGCCGATGCGGCGACAGAGACCCTGACGAACCAGCACCGAAAGCTCGATCTCGGCCATGTTCAACCACGAGCCATGCACCGGCGTCGAGACCATCTCCAACTTGCGCACGATGCGCCGGGCGCGCTCGGCTTCGAAGACCTCGTAGAGCGCCGAGACGGTGTGCGCGGAGAGGTTGTCCTGAACCAGCGTGATTGACTCGGCGTCTGGATAGCGGCGCGTACGCGCCGTGAGGTCTTCGACGAGGTGGGCCACCACACGAGCCCAGGTCAAACGGTCCTGACGCTCCTTGACGAGCACCTTCCGGAAGCCGCCCAGCGGCTCGCAGAGCATATAGAGCGTGCGCGTCCCTTCGCGTTTATACTCGTAATCCACGTGCCGCACCCCGTCGGCACGCGTGAAGGGCTGTCGCACCTCGCTGATGAGTTGCTTGCGCGCTTCGTCGAGGCACACAACCGGTCGGAGCGGGTCGTAGGGCCGGGCGTAGACATCGAGCACTTGCTCCATCTGGCAGACGAAGGCGGCATCGGCCTGAGGAATTACCCACGACTTAACGCGCCAGGGCTTGAGTTCGTTTTTTTAAGCAACTGCCGCACGCTCTCATGCGAGATCGATTCGACGTAACCGAGTTCGATCATACGGTCAGCCAGAAGGCGGAGCGACCACCGGGCAAAGCCTTCCGGCGGCTCTGAACAGCGCAGGGCCACCAGATGAGCCTCGACCTGCCCGTCGAAGATCTTCTCTTTAACCGGTTCGCGTTTTTTGCCGTAGAGAGCCACTTGGAAGCCTTCTTCGACGAAGCGCCGGCGTAAGCGCTCGACGGTTCGGACACTGACGTTGTAGCTTTCGGCGATGCGTTCATCGGTCCAGGCCGGTGCGCCCTGGCTCTGGTCTGCTTTGAGCAGCATGAAGGCTCGTTTGACCGGCGGGACACCTTTTGAACGCCGCTCAATGAGGTCATCGAGGTACTGGCGTTCGTTGTCATTGAGCGTGACGCAGTATTTTTTGGCCATGGCAGGAAGTGGCTTCAGGAGTGAGCGATTGTTGAAGCTACCATCCTGCCCGACAGATGATCCTTGACACGGCACTAGGTTTACAGGCCAGTATGCTCTCAGAGAGCACCCAGCCCCTCCTCCTGGAAAAGCTCCTTGAGGTCTTCGGCGATATCCTTAAACTCACCCCGGATCAGGCCAGGCTCCGCAAGGCCGATACCGACGGCGCGTCGTGGTTCGTTGCCTTCGACCAGGTCATCGACGGCATCCCGGTCGTCGGCACCGAAATCGGCTACACGATCGATCCCAAGGGCAATGTCGTGGCGCTGGGTGCGACCGTCTACCTGGATCTTGACGTAGCGACGACGCCTGCGCTTTCGAAAGAGGCGGCACTGGCGATGGCGCGCGCGGCCTTCGCTCTGGAGCCCCTCCGGGTCAAAGACGAGGGTACGCTCATGATACTCCCGATTCAGGAAGATCAGGGCGCGTCGATTCACCTGGCCTGGCGCGTCCGGCTCTTCTTGCTCACCCCATTGAAGGGCGTCACCTACTTCATTGATGCCCGGGATGGAACGGTCTTGCGGGACTGGAGCAACCTGCGGCATGCCCATTGGCCGGAATTCGGCGGCACCGTAGTTACCGTCGCGCCGCCGACTGATTTCACGTCGCGTAGCGCCGCCGCGTCTGCAGCGCCACTCGGGGGAAGTCTCTCGGGCACGGTCACCGGCTCGTACTATCCGGAACTTGTCTCCGACCCGCCGGTGACGACAGGATTCAAGACGACGGAGATAGAGGTTTATGATCTCATCGGCCGGCGGGTATTTCTGGGTAGTACCAGCGCCAGTGGCTCCTGGTCTACTCCCTACCTGGCCAGCGGCTACTATACGATCCGCCTCCCGCTGCAGAACGAGTGGGTTGAGTTGCACGACGCCAACGACAACGCCATCGAGCACACAGCCACGATCTGGGTGGGAGGTAACACCACGTACAACTACAACTGGACGGCGGATGATGCCCCCAACGTGCGCTACCATGCCAGCACCATGCATGATTTCTTCAAGGCATCACCCTTCAACTACAGTGGTATGGACTACCAAATGAACGCTTACATAGATCAAGTAGATGATTTGGGTAATCCTCTCAATGGAGCGGCCAACGGGACCGAGATTTTCTTTGGTACACAATCGGGGATCGATTGGGCACGTTCAAGCGACGTGGTAAACCATAAGTACGCACACAACACCATCTACAGCGTCTACGGAAACGATTTCATTGCCACGGTTGACTGCAGGGTCTATATACATCAGAGCTGCGCGATGGATGAGGGGTTATCGGACTACTTCGCCGGTGCCAAGAACAACGACGCCCTCATCGGCGAGGATGTGGGTGTGAATCGGAACCTCGACAATAACAGTTACAAATGGACCCAAGCTAACGGGAACCACTGGAACGGCCAGGTCATTGGTGGGGCGATGTGGGATGTTCGCCAAGTCGTCGGCTCGACCATCGGCGACGACCTCGCCTTCAAGGCACTCCAGATAACCCCACATGCATACGACTTCGATGCCTTTCGCACGAACGTTATTACGGCGGACAACACCTACTATGGCGGGATACATGTATGTGCCATCCAGAATGCGTTTTCTGCACACGGCGTCGGCACGGCCTGTCCCCCTCTTTCCGCCTCGATCAGCGGTCCTTCCTCTGTGATTTCCTATGAATTCAATACTTGGACCGCCGTTATCTCCGGTGGTCAGACACCTTATACATACTCGTGGGAGTTCATGCCCCAGTGTCCTGGTAGCGGGGCAGCCCCACAATGTGACGCATGGAATTACGGAGGAAATGCCAGCACGTTTACATATCGATCGACCGATGGATATAACTTCACGATCAAGCTCACGGTGACCGACGCGGTAGGTACACAGAAAACAACAACAAAGTACGTGACCGTCACGGGTGTTCCGAAGACTGGAATCCATTTGATCAATGAGGGGGCAGCTCTGCCCGAGTCCTATGCCCTGGAGGCAGCCTATCCGAACCCTTTCAGTACGACAACGGAACTCCGCTTTGCAATGCCGGAGGCCGGTCCTGTAACGCTAGTAATTTACGACGTAACGGGACGCGAGGTAATCCGGCTGGTGGATGGAATGCTTGCAGCGGGATATCACCGGGTGCGTTTTAACGCCGGTAGGCTGCCCAGTGGCGTGTACCTCTATCGGCTCATAGCGGGGACCTATACGAAAACGCGGCGCATGATCTTTATATAGCGCTACGCAGTAACATGGTCCGCAACAATTGTGGTTGCTTCAAGTTATTAGTAGCTCGTCTCCGCTCCGCTTGCTCCAGTGCTCATGAAAGCCCTCTCCCCTGATCTCAGAGAACGTATCGTGAAGGCCTACCTCAACGGGGAAGGCTCACAAAAACACATCGCCCAGCGCTTTTCCGTCTCTCAACGCACCGTCAGACGTCTGGTCAAACTCTACCGAAGCACCGGTTCGCTCTTACCCCGTACGCGCTTCAATGGCCGTAGCCCCATCCTCGGCCCACAAGACCGACAATGGCTGCTGCAACTGTTCAAGGAAAACCCGGATCTGACGCAGGAGCAACTGGCCCATCGCCTCACCGAAGCCGGACGTCCGGTCAGCCAACAGACCGTCAGCCGGGCCCTTAAGCGCCTGGGGATCACACGAAAAAAAAGACCTTGAGACCTTCCCAACAAGATCGTCCAGCGGTTCAAGCCGAGCGCATGGCTTTCAGGCAGCGTCTGTCCGAGATCGCCCCTGAGCGGATCAAGGTGGTCGATGAGAGCCGGGTGGAGGTGGGCATGCGGCTCCCCTACGGCTACAGTGTTCGCGGTGCGCGCTGCCATGAGCGCGCGCCGCTGCGCAGTCCGATTCGGCGTAGCTTGATCGGCTGGATGGGATTCGATGGGTCGGGGGTCGTGGCCACGCACGCAGGCACGGTGCGTGGGTGGACCTTTCGCGGGTTTGTGCGCCGGCACCTGGTCCCGTATCTGAGGCAGGGAGACGTCGTCATCTGGGACAATGCCACGATTCATGGTGTCGAGGGGATCAAGGACCTGAYCGAGGCGGCCGGGGCGGAGGTATTGCCGCTGCCGCGTTATAGTCCGGATCTGAGCCCGATCGAGTTGGCCTGGAACAAAATCAAGCATGTGGTCAAACGCGCGCGTGCAGAGACGGCGCAGGCGTTGGAGGCGTCCGTGGAGCAGGGGGTGGCCGCGGTTAGGCCCTCCGATGCCGTGGGGTGGTTCAAACACTGTGGTTATTTGGGTCAAAGTCCCTGAGTAGCGCTATAAAGTAGGGCACGTCGTTGCTCCGCTTAACGAAGCCGAGTCTGTGTTTCATGAAAGGGTCGCCCCCAACGAGGCGGCCCTTTCTTCATGCATAAATGTAGACGAGTCGAAGCAAAATGGGATCTTTTTCTAGCATGCTATGAGAAGTATTACACATACCATACATGCCTGCTGCCCGCGACACCTCCACCGCCCGTCAGAACCACGTCTCCACGCGGCGCAGGCCCTGCCGTTCAAGCCATTCCGTCACGGCGCGGACGGCCTCGCGGGCGCCGCGCGTGGTCAGCGGCTCGCCAAAGCGCTGCAGCGCCACCGCCACGCCGCGCTCCGGACGCGCAGGCGTCCGATGCGGCCAGGCCTTCACCAGCATCTCCTGCCGCAGGTCCTCCTCCTCCGAGAGCACGAGGAAAAGGAGGGCGTCGCCGGCCGGGTCGCGGTAGGCTTCGAGCAGGACCACGACGCCGCCGGGGAAGCGGTGCACCTCTTTCGTCAGCGGGGGGACGGCGCGCAGGTCGCCTTCAAGCAGGGCGTGTTGCATCTCGCAGAGTTCCAGGGTGGGTTCGTACGGGTCGGGGGCCTCGGCGGTCTTGGTGAAGACGGCGTGGTAGATGGGGCGGCGCTCCGCCTGCCACTTCAGCGCGTACTTCGTCTGAAGGGTGGCCGGCGGCGGCGGCCCCTCGGCCACGTCGAACAGGCCGGTGGTGCGGGCCTCGTCGCAGGCGAAGGCGAAGTACTCGGCGTGGTCGGTGGTCAGCAGCAGCGCCCCGCCGTCTTCGAGGCGCGTCGAGAGCAGGCGGAAGAAGCCGGCCTGCAGGAGGCGGTTCTTGTGATGCCGCTTCCGGGGCCAGGGGTCGGGGAAGTTGACGTAGACGCGGTGCAGCCCGTGCCGGGGGATGACGTTGCGGACGAGGAAGCGGCCGTGCCCCTTGTAGAGCCGGGCCGTACGCACGCCCTCGCGACGCAGGCGCTTGAAGGCCCGCGTCACCGAGCCGAGCGAGACCTCGGCGCCGAGCAGGTTCCAGTCCGGGTGCGCCCGCCCCAGGTGCACCAGGAAACGCCCGTCGCCGAAGCCGACCTCCAGCACCAGCGGCCCCGGCCGGCCGAAGAGGCGCTCGGGCGGAGTGGGGAACGTCAGCGAAGACGGGGTGATCAGCATGGGGGATTTTTGTATATCGTAGTGCGTAGTTCGTATTGCGTATTGTGTCTTTACCTTTACGCACCACGCACTACGCACCACGCACTACGCACCACGCACTACGCACCACGCACTACGCACCACGCACCACGCACTACGCACTTCATCTCACACGTCCTCCTCTTCGCCGGCCTTGCGGGCGCCGAGTTCGCGGTCGAGCATGAACAGGCCGGGGCCGTCGCCTTCGACCAGCTGCAGGCTGTCCAGGATCTCCTGCGCCACTTCTTCTTCCTCGACCTGCTCGTCGATGAACCAGTGCAGGAGCGTCTGGAGCGGGTAGTCGTGCTCCTTGCGGGCCAGTTCGTAGAGCTCGTGGATGCGGCCGGTGATGTAGCGCTCGTGTTCGAGCACCTGTTCGAAGGCTTCGCGGGCCGTCTCGAAGGTGACCTCCGGCTTCGCCAGGGCCTTCAGCTCGGGCGTGCCGCCGCGCCGGATCAGGAAGTCGAAAAACTTGAGGGCGTGCTGCGTCTCCTCCTGCCATTGCACGCGCATCCAGTGGGCGAACCCGCGCAGGTTCAGCGCCTCGAACCGCGCGGACATGGCCAGGTAGAGGTAGGCCGACTCGAACTCGGCCCTGATCTGCTCGTTGACGGCTTCCTGCACCTTCGGTTTTAGTGTCATGTCGGTTATCCGGTGGGTTGGTACCAGTTTCGGCTCGCCGCTGGAACGCCCGCCCGGCCCGGATGTTTTCGCCTCGCTGTGGGGAAGCGGCCGGCGAACCAAAGCCCGTTCCACCGGTAGAATGCATCCGGCCGCCCGCCGGCGTGCCTCTCCCGATCGTTCCAACGTCAAGCTCCGGACCGCCTTTCGAGTGAACGGCTACGACCTTTGTCCTTAAAGGCACGAAACGTACGAGACAGGTCCGATGACCCAGCCCTTATCGCGTATTCTGTGGGCCGACGACGAGATCGATCTGCTGCGCCCGCACATCCTCTTTCTGGAATCGAAAGGGTATGACGTCACCAGCGTCACCAACGGCACCGACGCCGTGGAGAAGGTGAAGGCGGGGCGCTACGACGTGGTGTTGCTCGACGAGCAGATGCCCGGCATGGGCGGGCTCGAGACGCTCTCCCGCATCAAGGACCTGGCGCCCGAGGTGCCCGTGGTGATGGTCACCAAGAGCGAGGAGGAGCACCTGATGGAGGAGGCCCTCGGCGGCCAGATCAGCGACTACCTGACCAAGCCCGTCAACCCCAGCCAGGTGCTGCTGACCTGCAAGCGGCTGCTCGAGCGCGCCCGTCTCCGCAGCGAACGTGCCTCGCAGGCCTACCTGCAGGCCTTCGGCGAGATCACGCGGATGCTCATGAACCCGCTCTCGCACGCGGAGTGGGTGGAGTTGTACCTGAAGCTCGTCCGCTACGACCTCGAACTCGAAGGCGACGAGAACGTCCGGCAGGTGCTCGACGACCAGTTCCGCGAGGCCAACCGGGCCTTCGGCCGCTACATCGAGGAGGTCTATGCCGGGTGGATCGCCCGCTGTGACGAAGCGCCGGACGAGCACCGGCCCGTCCTCTCACACGAGGTCGTTCCCCGCTTCGTCTTTCCCGCGCTGGACGAGAAGCGCCCCGTCCTCTTCTTCGTCATCGACTGCATGCGGTACGACCAGTGGCTCGAGTTCGAGAAGCTGCTCTACCCGCTCTTCGAGATCGAGAAGGACTTCCACTATTCGATCCTGCCGACGGCCACCCCCTACGCGCGCAACGCCGTCTTCAGCGGCTTGCTGCCCCGCGACATCGCCCGGCGCTATCCGAAGATCTGGGAAGGCGGCGAGGACGACGAGCACAGCCGCAACCGCTACGAGGAACCCTTCCTCCGCGACCTGCTCGAACGCAAGCGCCGGAAGCACGTGCGCCTGCGCTACGAGAAGCTCATCGGCAGCCAGGACGGGCGCGAGTTCGCCGCCCGCGTGAGCGAGTACCCGCAGAACGACCTGAGCGCCATCGTCGTCAACTTCGTCGATATCCTGGCGCACAGCCGCTCCGACTCGGACGTGCTCAAGGAGATCGCCCCGGACGAGCGGGCCTACCGGGCGCTGACCCGCACCTGGTTCGAGCATTCGTGGCTCTACCAGGCCTTCCAGGAGCTGGCCGGCATCGACTGCACCCTCGTCGTCACCACCGACCACGGGGCCATCCGCAGCCTGCACGCCACCAAGGTCATCGGCGACCGCGAAACCTCGACGGCCCTCCGCTACAAGTACGGCCGCAACCTGAAGTGCGACGAGCGCCACGCCATCTTCGTGCGCGACCCGCGCGACTTCGGCTTGCCGGCCCCCGGTATCAACACGAACTACATCATCGCCAAGGAGGACTACTACTTCGTCTATCCGACCAACTACCACCATTACCTCAACCTCTACCGCGACACCATGCAGCACGGCGGGGCCTCGATGCAGGAGATGATCCTGCCGGTCGTCACGATGCGCCCGAAGCGCTGACCGCCATGCCGACGTCCTCCACCGACATCCTCGCCGCGTTGCTGCCTGCCGAAACCGCATCGCCGCAGGAGACGCAGGCGCTCGGCCTGCGCCTCGGCGCCGTGCTCGGCCCCGGCGACGTGGTGGCCCTCTACGGCGATCTGGGAACGGGTAAAACCTGCCTGGTCAAAGGCATCGCCGCGGCGCACGACGTTCCGCCCGAGACGGTCGGCAGCCCCACCTTCACGCTGGCCAACGTCTATCCGGGACGCGACGGCCCGCTCTATCACCTCGACGCTTATCGCCTCCGTCACCTCGACGAACTCTTCGAGCTGGGCATCGACGAATACCTCTACGGCGACGGGCTCTGCCTCGTGGAGTGGCCCCAGCGCCTGGAGCCCCTTTTGCCCGAGCACACCCTCCGCCTTCACCTCACCCACCTCGGCCGTGACCGGCGACGGATCGCCTGGAACGACCGCTGAGGAGACGGGCGGACAAGGCCGGCTTCCCTGCCCCCACCCAACACACCCCGTTCAACGTGCATCCCGCGACGTTCCCGTGACGATTGCCGAAGCACACGCCTACCTGCTGGCGTTGCCGCAGTTTGCCGGGCGGGCCGATGCCGCCTACAAGCCCGGCCTGGAGCGCATCGCCGCGCTTCTGGAGGCGATGGGGCGCCCGCACGAGGCCTACCCGAGCGTACACGTGGCCGGCACCAACGGCAAGGGCTCGACCGCCTCGATGATTGCCGCCGTCGCCACAGCGGCCGGCCGCCGGACGGGCCTGCATACCTCGCCACACCTGTTCCGCCTCAACGAGCGCATGCGCCTCGACGGCGTGCCGGTGCCGGACGCCTGGCTGACCGGCGCCGTTGCCCGCTACCGCACGGTGTTCGAGGCCGTCGGGCCGAGCTTCTTCGAAGCCACCGTCGCCCTCAGCCTGCTCTATTTCGCCGAAGCCGGGGCGGAGCTGGCCGTCGTCGAGGTGGGGCTCGGCGGCCGCCTCGACGCCACGAACATCCTGCGCCCGCGCCTGGCCGTCATCACCCCCATCGGGCTGGACCATACGGCCATTCTGGGGGCAACGCTGCCGGCGATCGCGCGGGAGAAGGCCGGCATCATCAAGCCCGGCGTGCCCGTCGTCTCCGGGGTCACGCAGCCGGAGGTGCTCGCCGTGCTCCGGGACGTGGCGGACCGGCAGGGCGCGCCGCTGCACCACGTGCCGGACGAGGTCGCCTGCACCACCCCGGTGCTCGGGCTCGACGGCGTGACGTTCGACGCCCGCACGCCGGTGCGCTTCTACGAGCGGCTGCACGTGGGACTGGCGGGGGCGCACCAGCGGCACAACGCCGCCGTCGCCCTGCGTGCGGCCGAGCTGTTGCTCGCCGAGGTCCGCGAAGACCCCGCACCCGTCTACACCGGCCTGCGCGAGGTACGGCGGCACGCGGGCCTGCGCGGCCGGCTCGAGGTGTTGCAGGAGGCCCCGCGCATCGTCGCCGACGTGGCCCACAATGCCGACGGGTTGGCGGTTGCGCTGGCCTTCCTGCAGGCCACCCGCCCGCCCGGCGGGCGCCTCTTTGCCCTGTTCGGGGTGATGCGCGACAAGGACGTCCCCCCGATGGCCGACGCCTTCGCCGCGCACGACGTGCTGGTCTATCCGGTCTCATCCGGCGGGGCGCGGGCCCTGCCGGCCCGCGAGCTGCGGGCCTTGCTGCGCGCGCGGGGCGTGCGGGTGGCCCTGCCGGAAGCTCCGGACACCGTGCCGGCCGGGCTGGCCTGGTTCCGGCGCCGGGCGACCGAACGGGACGCCCTGCTGGTCACCGGCTCCCATCAGACCGTGACCGGCTTGCCGGAGGCGCTGTGGTGCTCCCGGCAGGCACCCGCCTGAGGCACCTTTTTTAAAATTCCGTCGAACGGGAGAACGAAGCTGGTTTTGCCGTGTATATACCCTATCTTTGTCAGGCAAGCAATTCGTGCTGGCAGGTCTGCGATGGCCCGCTCCTCCGCAGGGCATCCGTCCCCCACGACCTGACGAACAGCCCGCCCTCCACCCCGGATACACCGGTATCCTTCGGTTGACCCCCGGCGTTTTTTCGCGTGCATCGTCCGCGACGTCCCCTCTGCTCATGCAGTACGGTCCGGTTCGAACCTGCATGCCTTCCTCCCTGCCCACCCACCACGTCTCTCGTTCCACCCTTTCCTCTTCGATTTTATGAAGATCTCCGATCTGCAAGAGAAAAAGCTTTCCGAGCTCCGCGAGATCGCGAAAGCGATGCATCTGAGCGGCTATTCTCAGATGCGCAAGCAGGACCTGATTTACCTGATCCTCGAAGCCCGGGCCGAAGCCGCGGCCGGCAAGAACGGCGGGCCGCGCCGGGGCCGTGAGCGTGCGGAGGCGACCGTCGAAGAGCCGCGTCCCGAACGGCCGTCGGAGCCCGCCCGCCGCGAAGCCTCCCCGCGCCCGGCCGAGTCGGGTGCCGGGCGGGAGCGTCCCCCGCGTCCGGAGGCCCGTTCCGACCGGGCCCCGGCCGAAGAGACGGTAGCCGCGCCCCCCGAGCGGGCCGAGCCGCGCCCCGT
>NZ_CP076718.1:2459607-2472657 GCF_011682235.2 Rhodocaloribacter litoris
GGCCCCGGCCGAGAGCCGGGCCGACGCCCGGCCCCCCGCCGACGAGCGGCGCGAGAGCCCGCGTGCCCGCGATGAACGCCGGGTGCGTGAGCTCCGCAGCGAGGGCGGCAACGGCCGCAACGGCGGCCGCAACGCCCGGGACGAACGCCGGGGCCGCCGCAACCGCCGCAACCGGGACAACCGCGAAGAGCGCCGGCGTAACCGCGACGCACGGGACACCCGCGACGTGCGCGACACCCGGGACACCCGCGAGGAGCGCCGCCGCCGCATCTATGAGAACCGGCCGGACTACATGGCCACCTATGACCCCAACAAAACCGACCTCGACGGGATGATCCGCAAGGTCGGGGTCCTCGAGGTGCTCCCGGACGGCTACGGCTTCCTCCGCTCCGCCGAATACAACTACCTGCCCAGCCCGGACGACATCTACGTCTCGCCCTCGCAGATCAAGCGCTTCAGCCTCAAGCTCGGCGACACCGTCGACGGGGAAGTGCGCCCCCCCAAGGAAGGCGAGCGCTTCTTTGCCCTCATCCAGGTCAACACGGTCAACGGGCGCACGCCCGCCGAGCTCGAAGAGCGCGCCAGCTTCGACTACCTGACGCCCCTCTACCCCGAAGAGCACCTCAACCTGGAGACCACCGCGAACGAGTACAGCACCCGGATCCTGGACCTGTTCGCCCCCATTGGCAAGGGGCAGCGCGGCCTGATCGTGGCCCAGCCGAAGACCGGCAAGACGATCCTGCTCCAGAAGATCGCCAACGCCATCACGCGCAACCACCCCGAGGTTTACCTGATCATCCTCCTCGTCGACGAGCGGCCGGAGGAGGTGACCGACATGGAGCGCAACGTGCAGGCTGAAGTCATCGCCTCGACGTTCGATCAGGAACCCGAGCGCCACGTCGAAGTGGCCAACATCGTGCTGGAGAAAGCCAAGCGCCTCGTCGAGGCCGGCCAGGACGTGGTCATCCTGCTCGACTCGATCACCCGCCTGGCGCGGGCCCACAACGCCGTCACCCCGACGACGGGCAAGACCCTCTCCGGCGGGATGGAGGCCGGGGCCCTGCGCGGGCCCAAGCGCTTCTTCGGCGCCGCCCGGAACGTCGAGGAAGGCGGCTCGCTGACCATCATCGGCACCGCCCTGATCGACACCGGCAGCCGGATGGACGAGGTCATCTTCGAGGAATTCAAGGGCACCGGCAACATGGAGCTCGTGCTCGACCGCCAGCTGGCCGACCGCCGCATCTTCCCGGCCATCAACATCGTCAAGAGCGGCACCCGCCGCGAAGAGCTGCTCATCCCGGAAGCCAAGCTGCAACGCATCTGGATCCTGCGCAAACTGCTGGCCGACATGGAACCCGTCGAGGCCATGCAGTTCCTGCTCGACAAGATGCGCGGCACCCGGAACAACGACGAGTTCCTCGTGGTGATGAACTCCTGAGCGGCTGCCTTCGAACACGACCCGAGGGGCGTCTCCGGGCGGAGACGCCCCTTTCTTTGGGGGAGCAGGGCGGTTTTGCTATATTCCTCAAGAAACCCTACACGTCCAGACGATGGATCCATCCACCCGGCTTCGTGCCCTTTTGTTCGACCTCGACGGGGTGCTCGTCGACGTCTCGCGCTCCTACCGGCGGGCCATCGAGGAAACCACCTACCACTTCACCGGCCGCAACATCCTTCCCGGCACCATCCAGCGATACAAGAACGCCGGCGGGTTCAACGACGACTGGAAACTCACCCACGCGATCATCTCCGACATCGGGATGCAGGTGTCCTTCAGCCGCGTCGTCGAGGAGTTCCAGCGGCGCTATCTGGGGGACAACTGGAACGGATTCATCACCGAGGAAACCCCGCTGATCGAGACGCACACGCTGGAGGCGCTCGCCGGCACGGGCCGTGTCCTCGGCATCGTCACGGGCCGGCCCGAGGCCGAAGCGACGTGGACGATCAACCGCTTCGGGTGGCGACGCTACTTCCCGTTGCTGGTGCCCATGGAAAAGCAGGAGGGCCGGGGCAAACCCGACCCGTTTCCCCTGCAGTTCGCACTGGCCATGCTCGACGCCGCCGGCCGGCGCATCCAGCCCGAAGAGAGCGTCTATATCGGCGACTCGGTCGACGACATGGTGGCGGCCCGGGCTGCCGGCCTCTGGGCCATCGGCGTCGTGCCGCCGTACCTGGACCGGGAGGCCCATGCCGCCGTGCTCTACGAGCGCGGGGCCCACGTCGTCATCGACGACCTCGCCCGGCTCCCTTCGCTCATCGAAACCTTCGAGGAACGCGTCGCCGCCGGGGCGGCCGCCCGGAAGACCGCCTGAGGCCGGGCCGGTGGATGTGCGGGGCGGCGGTCATCTTTGCCGCCGGCGGCAATCTTTTCTCCCGCCGGCCCGTACGGCCGGGGCCCGTTTTGCCGGATCGTGCCCGTGCAGAGGGCGTATCGCCCGGATGACCGGATTTGGGCACGGGGCTTGTCGTTCCTTCCGTCCGGCACGGCGATCACGCGGCCGGGGACTCGGAGACTTTCGCTGCATGCCCCGCCTCGTGAAGTGTCGCAAGGTTATCCTCCGGTTGGCGAGAAGCCCGGTCCCGTAAGGCCGGGCTTCTTACCTTTTACGGCGCCGCCCGCACCCGGAAAGGCCCGGCCCGGATACCCGAAAGCGCACTTGATTTGTCTCGGGTCGGGGTCATATCTTAAATCGCTGGTGGGAAGCCTTCCGGTGTGCTCCGGCAATTCGCAGGTAGGCGATGGTATCCTCTCTTCCGGGCCGGGGCGCGCTGTTCGTATGCCGTTTGACACCTCGTCGGGTCCGATATGCCGTTTAGAGTGCTGGTAAGGAGAACGGATGAACCGTCTGCCGGGCCCGACGCGTACGTCTTTCACCAGGAGCGCGTCGTGGTCGGGCGGGACCGCGCCAGCGACCTGCACCTGGCCGATCCCAAGCGCATCGTCAGCAAGCAGCACGCGGAGATCGCCAGCAGCGGGGCCACCTTCACCGTGCGGGACCTCGGGAGCAAAAACTTCACGTACCTGAACGGCGAGCGGCTGCAATCGGAGCGGCCCTACGAGGTGCAACCGGGCGATGTCATCCGGATCGGCGACTTCGAGCTCTCGCTCGAAACGGTGGTGGCCCCGGCCGGGGAGCCGGCTCCACCACCCGACTACGACCGGACCGTCTTCGACGTCAGCTTCGTCAACCCGTTTCGGGAGGATGCCCGGCTGCTGGCTGCCACGCTCCGCAGCATCGGCAAGACGTACGCCGAGACCGACGCCGTGCGGCGCGACGAGGCGCTGGTCGAGGCCCTGCGCGAGGTGCTGGCCGAGGACGGCGCGCAGCCGGCCCACGCCGTGATTGCCCGCGCCCTCGGCCGTGAAGCCGCCGCCCCGTCCGTCCCGGCGCCGCCGGTCCGGGCCGCCGAGCCCGTTGAAACGTCGCCCGCCCGGCCTGCGGTGTCCCTGCCGCCCGCCGAGGGCCCGCGCCTGCTCCAGCTGCTCGACGTGCTCCTGCGCGTCGTCTCGCGCTTCATCGGAGCGCCCTGGCAGTTCCGCTACGAGTTCATCGGGCAGACGATCCTGCAGCCGGAGGAGACGGCCTTCCTGTACGAAGGCGACCCGGAGCTGCTGAAACGCCAGGTGCTCGATCCGTCCGTCCCGGAAGAGGTGGCCCGGCAGCGGATGCAACTGCTGGAAGAGGCCGCCGAGGACGTCTCGGTACACCAGATCGCCCTCCTCGACGGGTATAAGGCGGCCGTGCAGGAGGGCGCCCAGCGCCTGCTCGACCCGATCGACCCGGCGCAGATCGAGGCCGAGGTGCGCCAGGAACAGGCCCTCTACCGCCTGCTGCCGCCGCTGGCCAAGGCCGAAGTCCTGCGCCGGCTGCAGGCGCAGCTCCAGCAACTGCGTGCCGAGGACTGGTCGGCCACCGAGCGCCGGACGTATCGCCCGGCCTTCATCAAGGCCTACCTGGCCCGGATGACCTCCCGGCGGCGTGCCAGGGACCCCGAGCGGCGGTAGAACCCCGGCGCAACCCTGAACCGACTCGACCCTCACATGAAACGAAACAACCTGTTGACCGTGCTACGGGTCACCTGCTGGGGACTCGCCCTGGGCCTGCTCGCCGGGTGCGGCGCCACCCGCACCCTGAGCCTGAACGTGGTGGGAACCCCGCAACTCAACAGTGCCGAGACCGGCAACAGCAACGCCGCCGTCGTGCGCATCTACGAACTGACGGGCACGGCCAACTTTCAGTCGGCCACCCTGGAGAGCTTCTGGCGCAACGATACCGAGGCGCTCGGCCAGGAACTCGTTCGCCGGCAGGAACTGCTGCTCTATCCGGACACCGTCGAGCGCATCGAGATCGAGCCGGACCCGGCCACCCGCTATATCGGCGTGGCGGCAGACCTGCGCCGGCCGGCCCGGGAAGGATGGCGGCAGATCATCCCGGTCGAACAGCTCCGGAACCGGACCTTCACGATCGAGATCGGCGCCGACCGCATCGCCATCCTGAACCCGTGACGGCCGAAGCCCGGATGCGGATTTGAATACGTGCTTTCTGATGATATCTTTACGAGGTTACTGCGTTCACCCGGCTGGAGGGGCCGGTCCCGCCTCTGGAGGAAGACAGGGCCGCCGGGTTGAGCGACCGCCTTTTTTTCCACGGGTTAGACCGGACCATCACGTCGCATGCCGCAGGATCGGAGACGGGTGGTGTGGTTCGAGGGGATGACGCTCGACCCACACCATTTCCAGCAGTGGGATCGATACTATCACAGCACGCTCAACGCGCGCGTGCGGGCGCTGGCACGCTACGACTGGGGCCTGACGGCGCTGGAGGTGGACCGTGAACGGCTGGCCAACGGGGAGCTGCGGCTCGTCCGGTGCAGCGGCGTCTTGCCGGACGGCCTCGTCTTCGACGTGCCCGACGACGACGAGCCGCCCGTCCCCCGCAACCTGCAGGACTATTTCCCGGCGACGCAGGAACGGCTCGCCGTCTACCTGGCCACCCCGGTCGAGCGGCACGACGGCGGCAACTTCCTGCTGCAGGACGGCGAGGCCCGGCGCGAGACGCGCTACCGGGCCGAGACGATCTCCGTGCCCGATGAGAACACCGGCGCCGACATACGCCCGGTGGAGGTGGCCCGCTCGACGTTCTCGATCCGCTTCGGCGGAGAACCCCTGCAGGCCTACACGACGGTGCAGGTGGCCGCCGTCCGCCGGAGCCCCGACGGAACGTTCGTGCTCGACGAAACCTTCATCCCGACCTGCCTGACCCTCTCCGCTTCGGAACGCCTGCAGGGACTGACCCGCCGCCTGCTGGAGCTGCTGGTGACCAAGAGCGGCTCGTTGATGGAGCGGCACCGGGGGGCCGCCCGGCAGCGCGAGGTGTCCCCGTCGGACGTGCAGGCCCTCGGGTTGCTGGGGGTCGTCAACGGGTTCATTCCCCTGTTGAACCACTACCACACCCACCCCGAGAGCCATCCGGAAGCCCTCTTCAAGACCCTCCTGGCGCTGGCCGGGCAGCTGACGGCCTACCTGCCCGAGGCCGGCGTCAGCCCCCGCCAGCTCCCCACCTACGACCACGGCAACCTGAGCGATTGCTTCAACCGCCTGGACGAACAACTGCGCGGGATGCTGGGCGGGGCCACCCCCACGGCCAATTACGTGCAGGTACCCCTGCAACGACAACGCGAAAACCTGTATACGGCAACGCTCGACGGAGACCTGCTCCAGAAAGCCCAGTTCTTCCTGGTAGCCCGCAGCCCCGAGGTGCCGGAGGAGAAGCTCGTCCGGGAGTTGCCGGTGATGCTGCGCGTGGCCTCGCCCGAGACGATCGAGGCCGTGCTGCGAAGCTACACGCGGGCCCTCGGCGTCGAGCACACGCACCGCCTGCCCTCGGCCCTGCCCGTCGATGCCCAGGCGAACTACTTCCAGTTGCAAAAGCGCGGGCCGTTCTGGGAGGCCATCACCGAAGAGCGCGCCCTTGCCATCTTCGTTCCGGGCGAGTTCAGCCAGGTCGACATGACGCTCGTGGCCGTCCAGTCGTAGCGACCTGCCCGGTGCGGCCGCCCGGGGCCCAAGTCATCCCGAAGGATCATGCAGGAGAAGCATCATGGCCGTCGCTGAAGCCGCCCCCGGTCTGTTGTTCGACGAGACCCGGAACCGCCGCCTGGCGGAGATCTATGCCCCGTGTTTTACCCTGATCTTGCAGTTGCGGGGAAGCCGGGAGTTTGGCGACGCCGACGTGTTGCGGCGCCGCATCAAGGACCTGTTCGACCAGGCCGAACGCGAGGCGATGCGGGCGGGGATCTCGGGAGAGGAGATCCGTAATGCCCGGTTTGCCCTGGTGGCCTTCATCGACGAGACGGTGCTCTCGTCCGACTGGAGCCAGAAGGATCGCTGGGTGGCCCGGCCCCTGCAGCTCGAGCTCTATGAACGGTATGACGCCGGGGAGGTGTTCTTCGACCGCCTCCAGGAGCTGCTGCAACAGCCGGGGGTGCACGCCGAAGTGCTGGAGGTGTACTACCTGTGCATGACGCTCGGCTTCAAGGGCCGCTATCAGCTGCACGAGCAGGAACGGTTGCGCATCCTGATCGAGGAGTGCTTCGCCGCGCTGAACCGGGCGCCGGGGATGCAGGCCGCGCAACTCGCGCCGCACGGCCGCCCGCGGGGGCAGGTCGCCGCCGAGGTGCGGAGCAAGATCCCCGCCTGGGCCATCGCGGCGGCGGCGGCCGGCCTGGCCCTGCTCATCTACATCGGCATGACCTTCTACGTCTCCGGCGTCGCCGACCGTACCGTTCAGACCATCGAGCAGGTGCCGCACCAGACCCCCCCGTGAGGGCACCCCGCGCCCCTGCTCTCCGCCTAACCTCTCGACCCCATGAAGTGGCTCTTGCACATCCTGAAAAACAAGGCCTTCCTGATCACACTCGGGCTGGTGCTGGCCGCCGCCCTGGTTGTCGCCGTCGGAGCCTGGCTGGGCTGGTCGTGGACGGTCCGTCTCGTCGGCATCATCGGCGTGCTGCTGGTGGGGCTCCTGATCATGATGTTCAACCTCCTGCGGGCCAACCGCGGGGCGGATGAGATCGAGCGCTCGATCAAGCGCCAGGCCGAGCAGCAGCTCCTGAGCACCCGGCCGGACCGGCAGGCCGAGATCCGCGAGCTGCAACAGCAGCTGGAACAGGCCATCGAGCGCCTGAAGCAATCGAAACTGGGCCGGGGCAAACGGGGGCGGGCCGCCCTCTATGCCCTCCCCTGGTACATGTTCATCGGACCCCCGGGGGCCGGCAAGACGACCGCCATCGTCAACTCGGGGATGAACTTCCCGCTGGGGACGGATCGCATCCGGGGCGTCGGCGGCACGCGCAACTGTGACTGGTTCTTCACCGACCAGGCCATTCTGCTGGACACGGCCGGCCGCTACATGACCGAGCAGGACGACACCGAGGAGTGGTTCGCCTTCCTCGACACGCTCAAAACACACCGCACCGAGCGCCCCATCAACGGCGTGCTCGTCGGCATCGGCATCGACGAGCTCCTGCAGGCGCGGCCGGATGAGATCGAGTGGCACGCCGACAACATCCGCCGCCGGGTCGACGAGCTCATCGGCCGGCTCGGCGTGCGCTTCCCGGTCTACCTCGTCTTTACGAAGTGTGACCTGCTCCAGGGCTTCGTCGAGTTCTTCGGCGAGCTCTCCCGGCAGGAACGCGAGCAGATCTGGGGCTGCACCCTGACCGACGAACAGCAGGCCAGCCGGGACCTGCAGGCCGTCTTCGAGCACGAGTTCGACCTGCTCGCCGGCGTGCTGATCAACCGGCGAACGGCCCGGCTCAGCCGGCCGATGAAGCGGGAAGAGCGGCAGAAAGTCTATGCCTTCCCCCTCCAGTTCGCCTCCATGCGGGAGAACCTCGCCCATTTCGTCGGGCGCCTGTTCCAGCCGAATCCGTACCAGGAGAGCCCCATCTTCCGGGGCTTCTATTTCACGAGTGGCACCCAGGAGGGCGTGCCGCTGGACCGGGTCATCCAGAACATCGCCCGGCAGTTCGACCTCACGCCGGCCGCCGAGACGGAAGGCTTCTACAGCGAGCCGGAGACGAAGAGCTACTTCCTCCACGACGTCTTTACCGAAGTGGTGGTGCCGGACCAGTTCATGGCCCGCCGGACCACGAAGGCCACGCGCAAGGGAACGATCCGGCGCCTGGGGGTGACGGCAGCCGCCGCGGTGCTGCTGCTGCTCTTCGTGCTGGGCGCCTCGCAGGCGCTCGTGCGCAGCAAGATCAGCCTGGATCAGGCCCGCGACGTCGCCCACGCGGCGGCCGTCCTCCGCTGGGACGACCGCGCCGCCCTCCCCGACAACCTGACCCGGCTCGACCGGCTCCGCCGGGAGGTCGACCGGCTCGGGCGCACCCAGTTGCTGAGCCTGGGGCTGAGCCGCAACGGGACGGTCCGCGAACCCCTCCAGCGTCTCTACCTGGACCAGCTCCGCACCTTCCTGCAACAGTATGCCGTCAACCCGCTCGAAAACCGGATCCGCACGGCAAGCCGGGCCACCGGCATGGAAGCCACCCGGCGCGAAGCCCTCTATGCCGACCTGAAGGCCTACCTGCTGCTGACCCGCGAGGCCCGCCGGCTCGGCGACCGGGACGAGGGGGATGGCTACCGCAACTTTCTCGTCCGTACCCTGAGCGACCTGGCCCTGTCCGCGCCCGAAGTGCAGCAGATCGCCGCCACGAGCGGCGGGGTGCGGGAGCAGGTGGAGCCCCAGATCCGGGCGTTCGTCTCCGCCCTGCGGGAAGACACGCTGCGGGCCTTCGCCGCCGACGAGCGGCTCATCGAGCAGGCCCGGGCGCGCATCTACGAACCCCCCAGCATCCGGGGCGTCTACGAGCGCCTCCGCCTGGAAGGACGGGACAACCTGCCGGCCTTCACCCTCCGGGACGCCGTGCCCGGCCGGTACCTGGACCTCTTCAGCGGCACCCCCGAGGTCTCCGGCTTCTTCACCAAACAGGGCTGGGAAACCTACGTCGCCGACAGGATCGAGGCGGAGAGCCAGGATCCGGCACGCGACGACTGGGTGATGGGGCGCGATCAAAGCCAGCTCCCGGAAGAGATGCAGAACCGGGATCGCATGGCCCGGCAACTCGCCGAACTCTACTTCAACGACTATGCGACCGAGTGGGAACGGTTCCTCCGCGGCGTCCGGATCCGCCCCTTCTCGAACCTGCGGCAGGCGGCCGGTGCCCTCGACGACCTGAGCGATCCGTTCGAGTCGCCCCTGAGTTACCTGCTCGCCCGCGTGACCGAGCAGACCACGTTCGAAGGCGGCACCCTGGAGCAGCTCCAGCAGCAGGCCGGTGAAAACCTGGGGCGGCGTATCGACCGGCAGGTGCGCCGGTTCCTGGGCTCGGAGACCGGGGTCGGCCAGGACGGCCAGCCCGAGCTCCACCCCGTCGACCGGCGCTTCCGGTGGTTGCATGGCCTCGACGTGATGCGGGCCCAGAGTAACGAGGCGGCGCCCGAGTTCTACCGGGTGTTCGAGCACCTGACCACCGTCAGCGCGCGTCTTTCCGACGTGGCCGGGGATCCGGCCCGGGCGGCTGCGCTGGCCGCCGGCGTGCTGTCGCAGGGGGGCGGGGAGCTGGGGCGGGCCGTCGACGAGATCCGGCGCGCCCTGCGGGCCTTCGATGCGGACGTCCGCACGCAACTCTTCATCCAGCCCGTCCTCTACGCCTGGGGCACCGTGCTGGCTTCGGCCCAGCAACACCTCAACGACCGCTGGCGCGAACAGGTCTACGACCCCTTCCAGCGCGCCTTTGCCGGGCAGTTCCCCTTCGACCGGACGAGCACCGTCGATGCGCCGCTGCTGGACGTCGAGCGCTTCTTCGACCCGGCCGGCGGGCCCGTCGCCGTGTTCGTCGAGCAGGAGCTGAAACCGTTCACCGGGCGGGATCTGGAGCGCCCGCAGACCTGGGAGGGCCAGGGCCTCCGCCTCTCGCCGGCCACCCTGCAGGCCATCCGCCGGGCCCAGCGCATCGGCGAAAACCTCTACAGCGGCGGCAGCATGCGCGTGGCCTTCGAGATGCAGCCGGACGTGCCCGAACGCTCGGGCAATGCCCCCATTCCCGAGCAGGTCTCGATCCGGTTGCTGGGCAAGGAGGACACCTACCGGCTCGGCTCCCCCTTCTGGACCGCCTACCAGTGGCCGGGCGAGCCCGGCGTCATCGTCCGGCTCTCGACGCGGGCCGGGGAACTGCCCCCGAAACGCTATGAAGGCGAATGGGCCCTCTTCCGGCTGCTGCACGAGGCCCAGGTGCGCCGCAAGCCCGGCTCCAGCACCGAGTATGAGGTGCGGATCCCCTTCGAAGAGCCCGGGCAGTACGTCATCACCGCGCGCTACCACCTGCGCACACGCAGCTCGGCCAACCCGTTCGACAACCCGAGCGGCTTCTTCGACTTTCGCCCGCCGGAGCGCCTGAACTGACGGACCGTCTCCCTCGAAGCACAACCCATGCAGACCCTCCCCACGACGATCGCCTATTTCGGGAAGCTCCCCACGCACGGCGACTTCGTGCAGCGCAACGCGGGCGGAGCCGCCCTCCGGGCGCTGGATGCATGGCTCCAGAAGGGGCTCTATGTAGCCCGGCGGCAACTCGGGGCCCGGTTCGAGGCCACCTACGATGCCATGCCTCCCTTCGCGTTCCGCTATCACACCGGCGACGGCCTGCTCGTCGGCGTGATCCATCCCAGCCGCGACCGCGTCGGGCGCCGCTATCCCTTCATGGTCGCCTTCGAGGTGCCGGAGGCGGAGGCCGGGCCCGCACCGGTCCCCGAAACCCCGCTCCGCTATGCGGCCTTCTTCGAACGTGCCGCGCAGCTCGCACGGCGTGCAGCCGGGGGAGACCTGGAACCCGCCCTCCTGGCGCCGGCCGCCGAGCGCTTCGGCGACCTCGTCGACGGCCGGGACGCCCGCCCCGCCCTGGAACGCTTCTACCGGGAGACGCCGCTGCCCACCCTCTGGGAACACCTGTGGGGCCATGCGGACGACTCGCGCAAGTACATCCTCTTCAAGAACCTGCTCGACATCCTCCTGCCGCTGCAACGGACCGTCCCGACCGGCTTCCCGCTGGTCCTGCGCTTCCCCCTCTGTGCCGATGCCGGGCGCCGGCCCTTCGTGGTGAGCTTCTGGACGGACGTATGCCTGCGCCTGGTCGACGGGCCGGCCGCGGGCAGCTCCGCCTGTCCCAGCCTTTTCTGGACGCATCCCGTCTCGCAGGAAACGCCGAACGCCCCGCACCTTCTGTTGACCCTGCGCCCCCCCCGGGCCGGCTCCTTCGCCCTGCTCGTGAATCCGGCGCTGGACGACGACACCCTCTGCGACCTCGAATCCCTCGGGAGCCGGAACGCTGCGCAGGCCGCCCTCGCGATCCCCGCCCGCTATGGCGAACTGCTCGAAGCCGACCACCTGAGCCTGGCGACCTTCCTGGACCGGCTCTGACCATCGAACCCCAAGCCCGCCCCCCGATCATGGCCGAGACCGAAACACAGCAAAACGTTGCCTACGTCACTCCCCTGGTGGGGGAGTTGTTGTTGCCGGTGTCGGAGTCGTCGCCGACGGGCCGGGACGTCAGCTACGAGGACGATTTTCAGGCGTTGAAGGCGGAGGTGGACCTGATCAGCAGCCCGACGGGGGAGGCGGACTTTGAGCGGATCGTGTCGCTGGCGCAGTTGGTCTTGCGCGAGCAGTCGAAGGATCTGGTGACGGCGGGCTACCTGACGGTGGGATTGATGCAGACGCGGGGGGTGGCGGGTCTGGCGGAGGGTTGGTCGGTGGTGCAGGGTCTTCTGGAGCGTTACTGGGAGGGTTTGTATCCGGGGAAGGCGGTTCGTCGTCGGAACGCGTTGCAGTTTTTGTCGGATCGTTCGCGGGAGTATTTGGAGCGGCTGCGGGAACGGAAGCCGTCGGTGGAGGAGCGAGGGGCGTTGGAGGGGGCGTTGCTGGCGGTTCGGTCGGTGCAGGGTTTTGCGATGGAGGCGCTGGGGGATCAGGCGCCGGCCCTGAGCGGGCTGGTGTCGCTGTTGAACGAGCGGCTGCGTCGCCTTCCCGAGCCGGAGCCCGCAGCCGGCGAAGGGCCCGGCCCGGGCGAGACCGAAGGGGCTCCCGCGTCCGATCCTGAGGCCGGGGCCGCCCCGCCCGCCGCTCCCGAACCGGCGACGGCTGCATCCGGCGACGACGCCGGGGCGGACGGCTTCTCCTCGCCCCTGGTGGGGGAGTTGTTGTTGCCGGTGTCGGAGTCGTCGCCGACGGGCCGGGACGTCAGCTACGAGGACGATTTTCAGGCGTTGAAGGCGGAGGTGGACCTGATCAGCAGCCCGACGGGGGAGGCGGACTTTGAGCGGATCGTGTCGCTGGCGCAGTTGGTCTTGCGCGAGCAGTCGAAGGATCTGGTGACGGCGGGCTACCTGACGGTGGGATTGATGCAGACGCGGGGGGTGGCGGGTCTGGCGGAGGGTTGGTCGGTGGTGCAGGGTCTTCTGGAGCGTTACTGGGAGGGTTTGTATCCGGGGAAGGCGGTTCGTCGTCGGAACGCGTTGCAGTTTTTGTCGGATCGTTCGCGGGAGTATTTGGAGCGGCTGCGGGAACGGAAGCCGTCGGTGGAGGAGCGAGGGGCGTTGGAGGGGGCGTTGCTGGCGGTTCGGTCGGTGCAGGGTTTTGCGATGGAGGCGCTGGGGGATCAGGCGCCGGCCCTGAGCGGGCTGGTGTCGCTGTTGAACGAGCGGCTGCGTCGCCTTCCCGAGCCGGAGCCCGCAGCCGGCGAAGGGCCCGGCCCGGGCGAGACCGAAGGGGCTCCCGCGTCCGATCCTGAGGCCGGGGCCGCCCCGCCCGCCGCTCCCGAACCGGCGACGGCTGCATCCGGCGACGACGCCGGGGCGGACGGCTTCTCCTCGCCCCTGGTGGGGGAGTTGTTGTTGCCGGTGTCGGAGTCGTCGCCGACGGGCCGGGACGTCAGCTACGAGGACGATTTTCAGGCGTTGAAGGCGGAGGTGGACCTGATCAGCAGCCC
>NZ_CP076718.1:2472688-2525188 GCF_011682235.2 Rhodocaloribacter litoris
GGCGCTGGGGGATCAGGCGCCGGCCCTGAGCGGGCTGGTGTCGCTGTTGAACGAGCGGCTGCGTCGCGTCCCCGAGCCGGAGCCCGAGCCGGAAGCCCCGCCTGCATCCCGGCCGGCACCGCCGGCCGGCACCCCCGCTGCCCCGGCTGCCGCCCCGCCCGCCGCGGCGGGCGCCCCGGCCGAGATCAAAGCCGCCACCGACGCCGAGAGCGCCGTGCTGAAGGCCATCGGCTTCCTGCGCAACGACAACCCGAAAAACCCGCTGCCGTACCGGCTGCTGCGGGTACTCTACTGGAGCAAGATTCCTTCGGACCCGCCCCATGAGAACGGGCTGACGCGGGTGCAACCTCCCAACCTGAGCCGCCTCGCGGTCTACGAGCAGGGATTTCAGAAAGGTCTCTACGAAGACCTGGTGCGCATCGCCGAGTCCGAGTTTCCGGAAGGGAGCTTCTCGTTCTGGCTGACGATCCAGCGTTTCGTCGGGCAGGCGCTGGAGGCGCTGGGCGCGCCCTATGCCCCCGTGGCCGAGGCGGTGAAGCTGGAGCTTGCCCTGCTCCTGCGGCGGGTACCCGTCCTGACGACCCTCGCCTTTGCCGACGGCACCCCGTTCGCCGACCCGCTGACCGTCGAATGGGTCGAGACGCAGGTGAGGCCCCTGCTCGGCAGCGGCGACGGGGGCGGGGCGGCGACCGCCGCCGAGGACCACCTCGAAAGGCTATTTCAGGAGGCCAGGAAGAAGCTCGGCACGGGCGATCTCAAGGCCGCCCTCGCGGTCATGCAACAGGAAGCCGACCGGGACACCTCCGACGCCCACCGCTTCCGGCGGCGCCTCTACGTGGCGCTGCTTTGCCTGCGGGGCGGACAACCGGGCGTGGCCCGCTCGACGCTCGAAAGCCTCGACCAGCAGATCGCCCACCACGCCCTCGACGCCTGGGATCCGGCCCTGGCCCTGGAGGTGTGGTCGAACCTCTACACCTGTTACGCTACGCTGGCCCGTACCCCCGACGGCGAGCAGGCCGGCTTCCAGGAGAAAGCCCGGCAGACGCTCGACAAGATCTCCCGGCTGGACGTCGGCTATGCCCTCTCCCTGCTCGGAAAAAAATGATACGCCCCTTTTGGTTTTTTGAATTTCTTGCTATCATGAACACCTGCCGTCGCCACCGTCCCGGTGTGGCCGGAGACGTTCGCCGCGCGCGGCCGGTGTGTCGCTCCTCCTTAGTGGCTGGCGCGCGGTGGTGGGCAGAAACCCGGTGCGACGTGGCGTTGCTGAAAACCGTTCCGAGGTGAGTGGCGGGCCGGGCACGGGCCTGCACGGGTGCCGGTTATCCCTTTTCGGGCACTTCCTGGTCTCTCATCCTTATCGACAATCGCTTACGCAACGAGGTGTAGTCATGGCGAAGAGCTTTCAACACGAGAAACCCCCGGCTCGCATCAACCTTTTCCTGGAAGTGGAAACGGGGGGGGCCAAGAAAAAAGTGGAGCTCCCCCTCCGGTTGCTCGTCATGGGGGACTTTCTCGGGCGCGAGGTGGACGAAGACGTCGCCGACCGCGAGATCATCAACATCAACAAGGAGAACTTCGAGGACGTCATGCGCTCGAGCAACCTGAACCTCGAGTTCACCGTGGCGGACAAGCTCCGCGGCGGGGACAACGAGATGAAGGTGCAGCTCCACTTCGACAGCATGAAGTCGTTCAGTCCCGAACAGGTGGCCCGGCAGATCCCCGAGCTGGACCGGCTGCTGGCGGCACGCAACCTGCTGCAAGACCTGCGCAACCGCCTCATCAGCATGGGCGAGTTTCGACGGGAACTGGAGAAGGTCGTCAAGGACGAAGCGCTGCGCGAGAAGCTGCTCAGCGAGCTGGGCCAGCTCATCTCCGAGGAGGAAGCCGCCTCCGGAGACGAAGAGGCGTCGTGATCCCCCCGGAAGGCTCCCCGTTGGGTTGCCGGTTATCGTTGTTCCCTTAGCTTAATCACGTATCGTCATGGCAGAAGCACAAGCAAACCAGCAGGCGGGAGCACAGGTCGAGACCCTCGAAGGAAAGGAGAGCCTGCTCGACAGCATCCTGGCGAAGGTGGACGTCCGGGCACCGAAGGAGGCCGTCCGGATCGAGGAGTTCAAGGAAGAGAAGGCCATCGCGGAGAAGGACCGCGGCCAGATGATGGCGGCGGCGATCAAGGTGTTCGTCGAGGCCATCGTGCAGCAGGGCCGGCCGCTCGAGAAGATTGACAAGTACCTGGTCGACGGGCTCATCGCCCAGATCGACAGGAAACTCAGCGAACAACTCGATGAGGTGTTGCACCATCCCAAGTTTCAGGAGCTCGAGTCGGCCTGGCGCGGGTTGAAACTGCTGGTCGACCGGACCGACTTCCGCAAGAACGTCAAGATCGAACTGCTCAACGTTTCGAAGGACGATCTGCGGGAGTCGTTCGAGGATTCGCCGGAGCTGATCCAGTCCGCCCTCTACCGGCACGTCTACACCAACGCCTACGACCAGCCCGGCGCCGATCCTTATGCGGCCATCATCACGAACTACGAGTTCGAGAACACACCCCAGGACATTGCCCTGTTGCAGAATGCGTCGAAGGTGGCCGCCTCGGCCCACTGCCCCTTCATCGCCTCGGTCGGCCCGAAGTTCTTCGGCAAGGAGTCGATGGAGGAGTGGAAGAAGATCCCGGACCTGACGGCCTACATGGAGACGGCGGACTACATCAAGTGGAATGCCTTCCGGCAGACGGAAGACGCCCGGTACGTGGGGCTCTGCTTCCCGCGCTATATGGCCCGCCTGCCCTACGGCCCGGACACGGTCCCGGTGAAGGATTTCAACTACACGGAGAACGTCACCGGGGCCGACCACGACAAGTACCTCTGGGGGAACTCCACCTTCTGCTTCGCCGCCAACATGGTCCGTGCCTTCATGACGGACGGCTGGTGTGTGCAGATCCGTGGTCCCGAGGCCGGCGGCAAGGTGGAAGACCTGCCCGTGCACCTCTACGACGTGGGCAAGGGCAAACAGATGAAGATCCCGACCGAGGTGCCCATCAGCGAGACGCTGGAGTTCGAGTGCGCCAACCTGGGCTTCATCCCCCTCAGCCATTACCAGGGCCGGGACTACGCCGTCTTCTTCTCGGCCAACTCCACGCAAAAGCCGACCCTCTACGACGACCCGCAGGCGACGGCCAACAGCCGGATCAACGCGCGCCTGCCCTATATCTTCCTGGCCTCGCGCATCTCGCATTACCTGAAGGTGATCCAGCGCGAGAACATCGGGGCGGCCAAGGACGCCGGCGTCATCGAACAGGAACTGAACCGGTGGCTGAAAGGCCTGGTGACGGATATGCCCAACCCGGGGCCGGACATCATCGCCAAGTACCCGCTCCGGGCCGCCGAGGTGCGTGTGGAAGAGCTCGAAGACAACCCCGGCTTCTTCCGCGTCAAGTCCATGCTCATGCCGCATTTCCAGATCGAAGGCATGGACATCAGCATCTCGCTCGTCGGTAAGATGCCGAAGAAGTGAGGGACCCCGGCACCGGGTGATCCGGTATCGGCCTTTTTGCGCTATACTTGACGACGGAACACGTAGTACGTCTTGCACGCGATGTTCGGGGCGGACGGGCAGGAGAAGATGAAAAGGCTTTGGCCCGCCGTCTTAGAGCGTACACATCCCGTATCCCAAACCACAAAACAACACGAGGCACGCCATGGCGGAACAGATCTTTTGCAGCTTCGACGGCAACAAAGAGATCAAGGGAGACGTCCGGAAGGAAGGCTATGAGGAGTGGATCCGGGTAGAGAGTCTGGCCTTCGGTGCGTTCCGGGGATATGACCGCGGCACGCAGAAGGTGAACATGGACCGGGAGTACAACATCAGCTTCAGCAAGAAGGTCGACAAGGCCTCGATGCCGCTGATGAAGGCCTTCTCGGAGGGGAAGAAGTTCGATGAGGTCAAGTTCGTGCTGTTCCGGACGGAGGGGATGGAGACGAAGCCGTACCTGACCTACACGTTCAAGGAAGTCTACGTGACCAACGTCAACATGGGAGCCGCGGAAGGCTCCAGCTCCGAGAGCGAAAACGTGATATTTGCCTTCGACGAGGTGTCCGGGCTTTTCCACGACGGCAACCTCGAGTTCTCGGACAAGTACGAACGGCTCTGAGCGGGCCGTTGCACCGGGCCGGGCGGGGGAAGGCGGCCGGCCGTGCGCCCGGCGCTTTTCCCCGCCCCGGCGCTCGTTCTTTCACTGACATGCTCTCCCCGGTGCCACCATGCAAGCCGGCCTCTACGACGTGCTGCGCGGGCGGTTCTACGGCGGCACGAAGCTCGCAGACGTGCCCGAGCGTGAGCTCCGCATCCAGAGCGTGATGAGCAACCTGAACCGGCTCTTCAACACGCGCCAGGGTTCGCTCGCCCACCTCCCGGACTACGGCCTGCCCGAAGCGGCGACCATCTATCGCGACGCCGAATATCCCATCGAGGAGCTCCGCAAGAACATCAAGGAGGTGGTGGAAAAGTACGAGCCCCGCCTCCGCCGGGTCTACATCACGCACCAGGGTACGGACGACGACCGGTTTCGCCTCTCCTTCCTCATCACCGCCGAGCTCGAGCGGGGCGAACGCGTCCGGTTCCAGACGACGTTTGCCACGAACGACCTGGTGCACGTGCGGCGCTGGCGGGCCGCATGACGGGCCCGCTCGCCGGCGCCCCGCCCGCCCGGCGACTTCCACCCGGCCGGCGCACCGGCCATCGACCCCCGAGACCGTATGTCCCGCCGCTATTTCGAAGAGGAGATGCGCTACCTGCATGAGGCCGGCAAGCTCTTTGCCGAGGCCCATCCCGAACAGGCGCGTTTCCTGAATATCGACAGCGTCACGGACCGCGACCCGTACGTCGAACGGCTCTTCGAGGGGTTTGCCTTCCTGACCGGCCGGATCCGCGAGCAACTCGACGACGAACTGCCGCAGTACACCGAAAGCCTCTGCCGGCTGCTCTTCCCTCACTTTCTCAAGCCGGTGCCCGCCCTGACCCTCGTGCAGTTCACCCCGCGACCGGGCGAGGTCCAGGAGACGAGGGTCGTCGAGCGCGGCACCGAGGTGCGTTCGGAGCCGGTAGGCGAGCGCCAGACCGTCTGCCGCTTCGTCACGACGCAGGCCGTGCGCCTGCAGCCGCTGGCGCTCGAGGAGGCGGCCCTGCAGTGGCAGCCGGGCGGCATCAGCACCGCCCTGCTGCGCTTCCGCCTGGACGACCGGGCCGACCCCGGCCGCCTGCGCCTGAGCCCGCTCCGCCTCCACTTCCACGCCGACCCGACCGTCGCTTCCCTGATGCACCTCTTCTTCACCCGGCATGTGAGCCGGGTCGAGATCGCCGGGCTGACCCCCACCGGCACGGAAACCCACCCGATCACCCTGCACGGACCCGCCTGGGTGCGCCCCGGCGGGCTCGACGACGACGAAAGCCTCCTGCCCGACACGCCCCACGTCTTCGGCGGCTTCCGCCTGCTGCAGGAGTATTTCGCCTTCCGCCGCAAGTTCTGGTGCGTCGACCTCTACGGCCTCGACCGGTACCGCCCCGGCTCCTCCGGCACCACCTTCCTCGTGAAGGTGCACTTCGACCGGTCCTACCCCGAGGACAAACGGTTCCGCACCGAAGACGTGCGGCTCTTCTGCACCCCCGCCGTGAACCTCTTCGAGGCCGACGCCGAGCCCATCCTGGTCGATCACCGGGTCTCCGAATACCGGGTGGTGGCCGACGTGCGGCGCCAGCAGGAAGTGGAGGTCTATGACGTCGTGGGCGGGGTGGCCGTCGACGAGCGGACCCGCCGCCGGCGGCGCTACGTGCCGTTCTACGGCTTCGAACACATGAGCAGCCCGGAGACGCGCTACTTCGTTCCCTCCACCCGCTTCGGGCTGACCGGGCGCTTCGAGACGTACGTCTCCCTCGACACGCTCGAACAGGAGCAGATCGACCTGGCACCCGAGACCCTCTCGCTCGAGATCAGGTGTACGAACGGCTCCCTGCCGCGCGAAAAGCTCCGTGAGCGGATGATCCGCCAGCTCGCCCCCGAGGTGCCGAAGCTGGCCGAACCCTCCAACCTGACGCAGCCCACGCTGATCCTCTACCCCCCGCTCCGGGAGCGCCGGCATTTCTTCTGGCAACTGATCTCGCACTGGTCGCTCAACTTTCGCACGCTGGCCAGTGCCGAAGCCCTGAAGGGGCTGCTGGAACTGTATGACTGGACCGGCACGGACGCCAACCGCCGGCGCATCGCGGGCCTGCGCGAGGTGCGCTGGCGGCCGAAGGAGGTGCTCCGTCGCAACAGCGTCCTGCGCGGCGCCGAGGTGGTCGTCCGGGTGCAGGAAGGCCACTTCGCCGACGAAGGCGACGTGTGCCTTTTCGGCCTCGTGCTGAGCCGCTTCCTCTCGACGTTCGCCACGATCAACTCCTTCGTCCATCTGACGATCGAAATGGTGCCCTCGGGCACGACGTACCAATGGCAGCCGGAGAAAGGGACAAGGCCGACACTTTGACCGATGAGGCCGGCCGCGGCGAACCCCGGGCGGACGGAAGCACATCGGCTTTCCCCCCGCAGGAGGGCGTCTATGGCCGCCTCTTTCGGGAAGGCTATGCCTTCGATTTTTACCAGGCAGTGCGCCTGCTCGAGCGCTACTTCGCCGACGCGCCCGGGCCGGGCGAGACGGCGGAGCTGCGTCGCGAGCGCATCTTCTTCCGCCCGGACGTGGCCATCGTCTTCCCCCCCACCGACGTCCGGCGCATCGAGGCCCGCCGCCGCGAGCCCTGTGCCGACGTCGTGCTGACCTTCATGGGGCTCTACGGCATCGGCTCGCCCCTGCCCGTCTATTTCTACGACGAGCTGGCCAGCGAGGACCGCGAAACGCTGCCCCTGCGGGACTTTCTCGACATCTTCAACCACCGGCTCTACGCCTACTTCTACCGCGCCTGGAAAAAGTACCGCCCGGTCGTTCGACGCCGGGAGGGGACCCGCACGCCGGAGGACGACCCGCACCTGAGGCGTTTCCTCTGCGTCGCCGGCCTGGGGACCCGGGGGGCGCTGGACCGCTTCCCGCTGGCGAGTCCGATGCGGCTGGCAGCCTTCGCCGGGTTGCTTTCTCCGCAGGTCCGCCATGCCGAGGGGCTGCAAAAGCTGCTCTCGGCGATGCTCGAGACGGTCCCGGTCCGGATCGAGGAGAACGTGCTGCGCTGGGTACGCATTCCCCGGCGGGGCCGGCTCGGCCGGGGGGACGGCGGCCTCCGCCTGGGGAAGGACGCCACGCTCGGCGAGCGGGTGCCGGATGCCTCCGGCCTGTTCCGCGTCGTGCTGGGTCCCCTCCGTTTCGATGACTTCCAGGCGTATTTGCCGGGCGCGTCCCGGGCCCGCCTGGTCGACGACCTGGTGCGGCTCTACGCGCCGGACTACCTCGACTACGACGTCGAGCTCCGGCTGGACACGACGACGATCCCGCCGGTGCGCCTCGGAAGCCGGGACGTCCGGCTCGGGCAGACCACCTGGCTCGGCAAACCGAAGACCCCTACCCTCGCGCACCGGGTGCGATACGCGCCGGCTGCCTGAGGCCCGGCCGCTGCGCCCGACAACCCACCACCCGTCATGATTACGAAAGACCTGAAGAAGCTGCTGCAGAAGCTCAACGACACGACCACGCGCGCCCTGGAGACGGCCGCGGGCTTCTGCATCTCGCGCACCCACTACGAGGTGACCGTCGAACACCTCCTGCTCAAGTTGATGGAGGAGGGATCGGGCGACCTGATCCGCATCTTCAACCACTTCGACGTCGATACGAGCGAGCTCTGGGAGGCGTTGTTGCGCCAGCTGGAGAGCTACCGCACCGGCAATACCGGGCGGCCCTCCTTCTCCCCCATCCTGCTCCAGCTCATCGAGTCCGCCTGGATCGTTTCGTCGGTACATCACGGCCTGTCCGAGATCCGCTCCGGGACGCTGCTGGAGGCCCTGCTCGAAAGCGAGGCGCTGCAGGCGGCGCCCTACATGGAACGGCTCGCACCCGTGAAACGGGATGAGCTGCGGGACCGGTTCTTCGACATCGTAGCCGGCTCCTCCGAGGACCGGCCGTCCGCACGCGGTCCGGCCGGGCGGGTCGCCACGGACGGACGACCCGGGCAGCCGGGGCAGACCGCCCTCGACCTGTACACGACCGACGTGACCGGCAACGCCCGGGCGGGCAAGATCGACCCCGTCTCGGGGCGGGATGAGGAGATCCGCCAGATCATCGACATCCTGAGCCGCCGCCGCAAGAACAACCCGATCCTCGTGGGCGAGCCCGGCGTGGGCAAGACCGCCGTCGTCGAGGGGCTGGCACTGCGCATCGTGCACGGCGACGTGCCGGACAGCCTCAAGGAGGTCGAGATCCGGGGGCTGGACCTGGGCCTGCTGCAGGCCGGGGCAGGCGTCAAGGGCGAGTTCGAACAGCGGCTCAAGTCGGTGATTCAGGAGGTGCGCGAGGCGCCGAAGCCGACGATCCTGTTCATCGACGAGGCGCACACGCTCATCGGGGCCGGCGGCGCCGCCGGCACCAGCGACGCGGCCAACCTGCTCAAACCGGCTCTGGCCCGCGGCGAGCTGCGTACCATCGCCGCCACCACCTGGTCCGAATACAAGAAATACATCGAAAAGGACCCGGCCCTGGAGCGCCGCTTCCAGCTCGTCAAGATCGACGAGCCCTCGGTCGACAATGCCGTCACGATGCTGCGGGGGCTCAAGCACAAGTATGAGGAGCACCACGGCATCCCCATCTCCGACGAAGCCGTCGGGGCCGCCGTGCAACTCGCCGCGCGCTACGTGGCCGGGCGGCAGCTCCCGGACAAGGCGGTGGACCTGCTGGACACGGCCACGGCCCGCGTGAAGATGGCCCGCTCGGCCAAGCCCGGCGCCATCGACGATCTCGAACGGCGCCTGCAGTACCTCGACCTGAAGCTGCGCGCCATCGAACGGGACCTGCGCGGCGGCGTGCGCTCGGATGAACAGGTGCTCGAAGAGCTCAACGAGGAAAAAAGGCGCCTGGAGGAACGGCTCGAGCAGCTCAACGCCCGCTGGCAGCAGGAACGGGAACTGGTCGAACAGATCGTGCGCCGCCGCGAGGCGCTGCGTGCCCACACCGGCGACGGGCGCGAGCTGCGCGCCGAGATCGCCCGGCTGCAGCGGGAGCTGGAAACGCTCCAGGGCGAGAGCCCGCTGCTCTTCGCCGAGGTCAACACCCGCGTCGTGGCCCAGGTCGTGGCCGACTGGACCGGCATCCCGGCCGGGGCCATGGAAAAGGGCGAGGCCGAACGCCTGCTCGAACTCGAAGACCGGCTCAAGGAACGCATCATCGGCCAGGATGAAGCCATCGAACTGGTGGCCGAGACCATCCGCACCGCCAAAGCCGGCATGAAGAACCCGGATACGCCCATCGCCGTGTTCCTCTTCGTCGGGCCGAGCGGTGTCGGCAAGACCGAGCTGGCCCGGACCGTGGCGGAGGTCGTCTTCGGCGGCGAGCGTTTCCTGACCACCATCAACATGTCGGAGTACCAGGAAGCCCACACCGTCTCCCAGCTGAAGGGCTCGCCGCCCGGCTACGTCGGCTACGGCGAGGGCGGCATCCTCACGGAGGCCGTCCGGCGCCTGCCCTACTCCGTCGTTCTGCTCGACGAGGTCGAAAAGGCCCACCGCGACGTCATGAACCTGTTCTACCAGGTCTTCGACAAGGGCTTCATGCGCGACGGCGAGGGGCGCGAGATCGACTTCAAGAACACCATCATCATGATGACCTCGAACCTGGCCTCGGACATCATCTCCTATGTGGTCACGGAAGACGAGCGTCCCTCGCCCGACCAGCTGCGCCAGGCCATCCACCAGACCCTGGCCGAGCACTTCCAGCCGGCCCTGCTGGGCCGCATGAAAGTGGTGCCGTTCTACCCGCTCCAGCGTGAACCGATGAAGGGCATCGTTCGCCTCAAGCTGAACCGCATCGGCAGGCTGCTGCGCGAGGCCCACCGCATGGCGTTCACCTACAGCGACGAGGTCGTCGAGCGCATCGCCGAGCGCTGCACCCAGGTGGACACCGGCGCCCGCAACATCGACTTCATCATCGACAAAAACGTCTTGCCGGCCGCGTCGAAGGCCCTGATCGCCCGCATGGTGGAGGATCGCCTGCCCTCGAAGCTGGCCCTGGGCATCGACGAGCTCGGCAACTTCACCTATACCTTCGACGACGAACCGGTGGCCCCGGCGATGTCCCCGGTGCCGGGTGACGGCGCCCCGTCTGCCGAGACGGCGCCGGCGCCGGACGAAACCCCGGCGGGCGACGACGCACCGGAAGACGACGCCTAACCGCGCCGGAAGCCGCCGGGCGCGGGTGCCATCGATGAAGAGGATACCCCCATGCCGATAGCCAAACGCTCCGAAGCAGCCCGTTTTCTGTTCGAGTCCAGTGCGCTCGACAAGGAGGCCCTCTTTCCCGTCCGGTTCCGGGGCTACGAGGAGATCTCCCGGCCGTACCGGTTCGAGATCGACCTGGTCTCGGACGATCCCCACATCGACCTGGCGGCCGTGACGGGCCAGCCCGCCACGCTGCATCTGCAGCGCATCGGCGACGGCTTCGAACATTTCCGCCCGATCCATGGGATCGTCGTGGACTTCCAGTTGCTCCAGAGCCAGGAAGGGTACGCCGCCTACCGGGCGGAGCTGGTACCCCGGCTGTGGCTGGCCTCGCTCGCCCACCGCAGCCGGATCTTCAAGGACATGACGGTGCCGGAGATCGTCCGCGAGGTGCTGGCGCCCTACGACGTCAAGCCCGAGTTCAGCCTGGCCGAGTCGTACCCGCCGCGCGAGTATTGCGTGCAGTACCGGGAGTCGGACCTGAACTTCGTCAGCCGGCTGCTGGAGTTCGAGGGGCTCTCCTACTTCTTCCGGCACGAGGAAGGCAGCGAGGTGCTCCTGATCTCGGACAAGCCGGATGCCTTTGCCCCGATCGAGGTGCAGGAGGAGATCCCGTTCCATCAGGGTTACCGGGTGCCCCGCGAGCTGAACGAGAAAGTCGAGGAGCTGGTGTGCCGCGAGCGCCTCGTCAGCAGCCACGTCATCCTGCAGGACTACAACTACCGGACCCCCGACACGGACCTGCGTGCGGAGACGCGCCCGGACGGCCAGCCGGAGGCGGTCTACTATGAATACGGCGATCACTACAAAGACCCCGGCGCCGGGAAACGACTCGCCCGGGTGCGGCACGAGGAAATCGCCTGCCAGCGCCGCGTGCTCCACGGCCGGAGCACCTGTGCCGGGATGCAGGCCGGCTATACCTTCACCCTGAAGGGCCATACCCGGGACGACCTGAACCAGGAGTTCCTCCTCCTCCGCGTCGAGCACGAAGGCCGGCAGTTCGGGTTCATGGGAAAGGAATACGAAACCTTCTTCTCGGACACCCCGGACGCCGGCACCGGGCCGCGCATCAGCTACGGCAACACGTTCCGGTGCATCCCGGCGAGCATTCCCTTCCGCCCGCCCCGCCTTACGCCCAAGCCGCGGGTCCACGGCGTCATGACGGCCACGGTCATCGGGGACGGCGGCGGCTACGCCGCCCTGGACGAGCACGGCCGGTACTGGGCGCAGATGCACTTCGACCTGGAAAACAAAGGCTCCCGCCCCATCCGCATGGTCCAGCCCTACACGGGCAAGGGCCACGCCGGCTTCCACCTGCCGCCCCACCCCGGCACCGAGATGCTCTGGGCCTGTATCGACGGCGACCCGGACCGGCCCTACGCCATCGGCTCGGGGCCCAACCCGAACAACCCCGCCCCGGTCACCAGCGAGAACAACTCGCAGCACATCTTCCGCACCACCTCGGACAACCTCCTCTTCATCGAGGACCGGCAGGAGATGGAGCGGATCACCCTCTACACGCCGCGTTTCAACAGCCTGCTCTCGCTGGGCGACAAGCACGCGGGCAACGAGGGCTGTACCCTCACGACCGAGGAGAAGACGCTCATCCACGGCGGCAAGGGCATCGGCCTGCACGCCCCGAAGGATGGCCTGTTCATCTCCGCCTGGCCGGCCTTCGGCGACGGCAACATCGGGACGCAGATCAACGCCGCGCTGCCCCTGGCCACCGCGATCATCGGCGCCGCCACCGGCAAGTTCATCGACAGCGCCGACAGCCCGTTCGGGAAGGTCGTCCGGATGGTCAAAAAGGCGAACGACCTCTGGAGCAAGGCCTCGCTGGCCGCCAAAGCGCAGAAGTTTTTCGGGGAGGAAAACATCTACACGAAGTTCTTCGACCAGTTCGGCACGCCGGGCATCTTCGCCACGGCCCAGGGCGGGATCGACTTCGTCAATGCCGAGGGCTTCACCATCGTCACCGGCGGCGGCTATACCCTCCTGACGCCGGCCGAGGTCAAGCTCATGGCGGCGGACGACATCGGGCTCTCGAGCGGGGCCAGCGTCTCGGTCTACGCACGCCACGGCCACATCCAGATGGTGGCGGACACGAAAGACATCCTGATGAAAGCCGTCACGAGCAACGTCGTCAGCCGGGCCAAGAAGGGCATCGTCCACTCGGCCGGAAGCTCGATCTACCTCCGCGCGGGCGACGTCACGGACGACCTGAAGCGCAAGACGCTCGGCAGTATCGGCAAGGACATCGTCGGCAAGTTCAAGAAGAAGGAACCCGAGAAAAAGGTCGAGTACGAACTGCCGCCGACCGACGGGGACTGCCGCATCCAGCTCAACGCGAAGGACGGGATCTACCTGAATGCCGAGAACGGGGAGGTCATCATCCAGTCCCAGCAGAAGGAGATCGCCCTGGCCGGCGACAAGCTTGCGCTGGCCGGCGAGAACGGCGTGGAGATCTACGACGACAAGAAGCAGATCGAGCTGACGTGCGGCCAGGCCAGTATCATCCTGAAGAAGAGCGGGGAGATCACGATCAAGGGCATGAAGATCACCATCGAGGCCGACCAGACCCTCACCCTCAAGGGAGGTATGGCCGTCAACGTCAACACCGACGGCAAGGTCACCACACAGGGCAACATGGTCGAGTCGAACGGGAAGGCCGTTCACATCGTCAAGGGAGGGATTGTCAAGATCAACTAGCCGTTTCCTGGCGCCATGCCGTTTCCTGCTGCCACCGTTACTTCGAGCATGATGCACGGCCCCCCGCTGCTGGGGCCTGGCTACCCGACCGTCCTCATCGGCGGCAAACCGGCCTGGCGGGTGGGCGACCAGCACACCTGTCCGGTGCCGAACGCGCCGCCGCCGGCCGGGCCCGGCACGCCGCACGGCCCGGGCCTCACTGCGCCGCCCGGCACCATCACGGTGCTCGTCGGCGGGCCGCCGCTCGCCCGCGTGACTTCCCAGGTCATGGAGCCGGGCGCCGTCGTGCCGCCGATGGTAGCCAACCCGATTCTGATGGGGGTCGTCACGGTGATCGTCCCCTGATCCCTGCCGGAGCCTCGGGGCGCCTCGCGTCTTCGCCGTCCGGGCGTGGCACCTTCGGCCGCAGGCGGTGGCAGGGCCCCGGACCCCCTTCGATCCGCAATCCGAAATTCCCAATCCGCAAGCCGATGTTCCTTCGCGTCGATGTTGCCACCGGCGAGACGGTCTATCACGCGGTGGACCTCCAGCTCCCCGGCGCCATCCCGGTGGAACTGGCGCGGGCGTACCGCAGCGGGCAGGCACAGGAGGCCGGGCTGTTCGGTGCGGGGTGGCGGTCGAGCCTGGAGGTCGCGCTCGAGGTCGGGCACGAGGCGATCACGTTCCGGCAGGCCGGGCGGCGGCCCACCGTCTTCACCCCGATCGACGTGGGGGTGCAGGCCGTTCATGCCGAGACGGGCCTCGTCCTTCAGCACCACCCGGATGCATACGTGGTCTTTCGCTCCCCCCGGGCCCGGTACGTTTTCCCGAAGTCGCAGGGCCGGGGCGGCACGCTCTATCCGGAACGGATCGAGGATCCGTACGGGAACCACGTGCAGTTCGTCTACGCCGGCACGCGGCCCCTCCGCCTGATCGATGCCGAAGGGCGGCAGGTACATTTCTCCTACGACGGGAACCGGATCGCCGCCGTGCAGGTGACCGACGGCCGCGAGGTCGTCCGGCGACGCACCTACCGTTATGACTTCCACGGGGATCTGGTTGCCGTCGAGGACGGGGCGGGACGGGTATGGCGCTTCGAGTACCAGAGTCACCTGCTCGTCGCCTGTACGGATCGGCTCGGCGGGCGACAGTACGCCCAGTATGACGCGGACCGGCGCTGCATCGCGATCTGGCAGGCGGACGGGTCGGCCGTCCGCCACCTCGCCTACGACGAGGTCCGCCAGGCCACCCTGGTGCTCGACACCGGCGGGTATCAGACGATCTATCAGCATGCCGCTCCCGACTGCGTGCTGGGGCGGGTCGATCCGGAGAGCCGGGAGCAGTTCTTTTACTATGACGAGCAGGGAGGGCTGGCCGGCTTCTCGGGCGAGGGCGGCCGCGTGATCACCTTCCAGCGGTGGAACCGGGAGGAACGGACCTTCACCCGGGTCGACGACGAGACGTCGTTCCTGCTGCTGCAACTCGACGGGCAGGGCCTGGCGACGGAGGCCGAGGATGCCTACGGCCACCGCTACGGGTACACGTACGATGCGCAGGGTGGGCTCGTCCGGTTCACGCTGCCCTCGGGCGTCGCCTGGACGTTCGAACGGGACCGGCAGGGCCGGCTCGTGCAGGTCCTCAGCCCCGAAGGGCGCCGTGTACGCCTGGCCTACGGCCGGGACGGGCGCACCCGCACCGTGGCCGACGACCTCGGCGAGCGGTTCTCGGCCCGGTACGACCTGCTGGGGCGGCTCGTCGAACGGGTGGACGCCTCGGGGCGCCGGCAGCAACGCCAGTATGATTCCGAGGGGCGCCTCACCGGCCTCGCGGTCGGCGGCTACCGGCTCCAGTTCACCTACGACGCCGAAGGACACCTGCTTGCCGTGGCCGACAGCGAGGGCCGCAGGGCGGCCTTCCGCTATGATGCCTTCGGCCGGATGCGCACCTGGACCGATCCGGAAGGGCGACAGGGGCAGGTCGAGTACGACCGGGACGGGCACGTGGTCCGTATGGTCGACGGGCAGGGGCGCGTCCTCGATGCCCGGCCCGGCCGCGAAGCGGTCCCTCCGGCCCCGGACGTCGCCTTCGGTCCCTCGGGCGAGTTGCGCGTGGCGGTTCGCGGCGACGAGACCCTGCTCTTTCACTACGACCCCGATGGTCGCCTCGTACAGCTTCAGGGGGACGACCGGGCCGTCTCCTTCTCCTACGACGGCGACGGCAACCTGCAGGCCGTCGAAGACGCGGCCGGGCGGCGCATACGACTGGCCTACGACCCCCGCGGGCGGCTCGTGCGGGTCACGGACCCGGCCGGGCGCGACCTGCACCTGGCCTATGACGACGACGACCGCCTCGCCTCCCTGCAACGACCCGGTGGCGAGCGGCTGGTCTTTCGATACGACGCGCTGGACCGCCTCGTCGAACGCACCGGGGCTTCCGGCGACGAAACGCACACGTTTCGGTTCGGCGATGCCCCCCCCCGAAGCCTGTGCACCACGGAACTCGACCTGCCCGCCGCCGCGACGGATTCCGGCGACGGCGGCACGGTGTGGGCCTCGCTCGTTCAGGGGCGCTACGGCCTGGTATGGCTTGCGGCGTTCGGGCCCTGGTGGATCCCGGTCTGGTGGCAGGACGCGGCGTGCGACGGCGGCGGCACGACCGACGCCATGGGCCGCCTGGCCGCCTGGTGCCTGGAGGGGCCCGATGCCCCGAGGACCTGCGCCGGGCACCGCTCCGCCGGCGACGTGTTGCGGTGGTGGCAACGGGCCGCCCGGCCGTCCGATCCTTTCGACCTGCCCGCCGTGCCGGACCTCCGCGCACCGCTGTGGATGGCCGCCGAGCTGAGCCGCTTCCTCCTGCGACGCTCCTGTTACGACGTGCATCATCCGCAGGATGCCCCTTTCTTCCTTCCCCGTCCCCGGGAAGACAGCCTCCGCTCGCCGGATCCACTGGTCACCGGGGCCCACCGGTACGGCTATCTGAAACCCGGCGGGTGGAGCCGGGCCCATCCGGCCGGTCTCCTCCGCAACGGGCAGCCCCCCGTGGAACTCGTGCTGCAACCCCTCGGCGGATGATGCAGGCCGCAGGCGACATACCGCCCGTCATGGAGCAACTCCGGCCCGGTGCCGTGCTCCCGGAACTCGACCTGCGCGGGCAGGTGCTGGCCGAGCTCTCGCTTGCCGGCGCCGACCTCACGGGCGCCCGCCTGCAGGGGGCCCGCCTGACCCACGTCGACCTCCGGGATGCCGACCTGTCGGGGGCCGACCTGGCCGGGGCCGTGATCGAGGGATGCCTGATGGACCGGGCGCGGCTCCGACAGGTCACGCTGGCCGGGGCCGTCGTACGGGAGACGAGCCTGGGCGAAGCCGACCTCCGCGGCGCCGGCCTGCAGGGATGCACCCTGGCCGCCTCCTACCTGGAAGCCGCCCGGCTGGCCGGCTGCGACGCCACCGGCGCGAGCTTCCAGGAATGCTTCCTCGGCCGGGCCACCCTGGCGCGGCTGCAGGCTCCCCGTGCCGATTTCCGGCGCGCCGTGCTGACGGAAGCCAACCTGACCGAAGCCGACTTCACCGGCGCCGTCCTTTCGGGCGCCGTCCTGGACCGGGCCACGGCCCCCGGCGCCCGGTTCGCCGGCGCCACCCTGGTCATGCTCTATGCCCCCCGGGCCGACTTCTCCGCGTGCGACTTTTCCGGAGCCTGCCTGAGCGCCGCCGCCCTCCAGCGGGCCGCCCTGCCGGAAGCCCTGCTCGTCCACGTCCGGGCCGACGAGGCCCGCTTCGACCACGCCGACCTGCGCCAGGCCCGCTGCCTCGATGCCGACTTTTCACACGCCGTCTTCGTCGGCGCCGACCTCTCCGGCGGCCAGGCCGCCCGGTGCAACTTCTTCGGTGCCGACTTTCTCTGGGCACGGATCGACACCTTCGATCACGCGAAATGTGAGATGGAACATGCCCGGATGCCGCAGGCCGTGCGGCCGAAGTACGGGCCGGCGGCCCAGCCGCCCCCTGTGCGGCCCGTCCCGCTCTATCGCCGTGCCGCCACCCCCGAGGAGCGCCGGGAGCTCGTCCGAAGGGACGTGGAAGACGCGTCCTCCGCCTGATCAAGCGCCATGCAACTGCTGAACGACACGCCTCTCGCCCATGGACTGGCCGTCGGGCTGGGGCCGGAGCGCCGGCCCTGCCTGGCCGTCATCGTGAAGGGCACGTTCGAACTGCCCGGTCGGCCCGGGGACGCTCCCGCGCTGGCTCCCGAACAGCTCCCCGTGCTCACCGAAGACGAGTTCTTCGACGGCGATGCCACCGGCAGCCTGCGCCTGGAGCGCGACAACGTTCCGTTCAAGCCGCGGGCCGACGTGGTGCTCGTGGGCACGGCCTACGCACCCGGCGGGCGCCCGGTCCGTTCCCTCGACGTATCGGTGCGGGTCGGCCGCCTCCAGAAGATCGTCCGCGTCTTCGGCGACCGGCACTGGATGTTCCCCACACGGCTGGTGGTGGTGCCGCTGATCAGTGACCCCGAGCCGTTCACCGAGATGCCGCTCCGGTATGAGCACGCCTTTGGCGGCTTCGACCGGAAAGCCCACAAATACTTCAACCTCAATTATGTGGGCAAGGGGTTCCTGGGGAAGAAGACGCGGGAATCCGTCGATGGCCGGCCGCTGCCCAACCTGGAGGATCCCCGCCGGCTGATCTCCTCGTGGGACGACGAGCCGCCGCCTGCCGGCTTCGGCTTCTACAGCCCGCACTGCGTTCCGCGGATCCGCTATGCCGGAACCGAGCGCGGCTACGCGCAGCCGCATCCCCTCTTCGGGCTGGCCGCCGACTTCGACCCGGCCTTCTACAACGGCGCCCATCCGGACCTGCAGGCGCCGGGCTACCTGCGCGGCGACGAGGAGGTCGAACTGGTGGGCGTGACGCCGGACGGCCTGCGGCGCTTCCGCCTGCCGAACCTGCACCCGGCCGTCTCGCTCCGCCCGGTCGCCTCCGGTGACGAGGCCGCCGGGCCGCAGCCCTTGCCCGCCCCGCTCGACACCCTCGTCTTTTTGCCGGACGAAGGGGTCTTCTACCAGGTCTGGCGCGCCGTCTACCCGCTGGGGGAGGTGAACGACCCGGCGGCCCTGGAGGCCGCCCTGCTCGGCATCGCCGAAGTGCGCATCCGGCTGCCGGGAGACGGTGCCGGGCCGCCCGCATAGAGGATGTGCCGCATACGACCTCGCAGCCGTGGCTGTGCTTTCCTTTGGGGGATGGTCTTCGTACCTTCAAGGGAAAGCAGGCCGGGCGTGGAGCCCGGTTCCATGCACCGCCGCCGGCTTTCGAGGTTCGTCCGGGCGATCGTGATGAAGGCAGTGCACATCGTCCTTTCTGCCATTCAAGACGCAACGATTGAGCCATGTCGGATCAAACTTCGAAAGGTGTCGGCATCCGCATCACCTCGGATCCGGACGTCACCTCCATCGAACAGCCGGGCGAAGGAGCCCTGCGCACCCCCGGGCCGCTACCCCTGCGCCTGTTGCTGGTGAGCGATCTGGCGCCTCACGAGACGGAGGTGGACTGGCAGGCGACCTCGCGGGTGCGACGGGTGGACAAACACAGCGTGGCCGCGTTGTTACAGGAGTTGCAGCCCCGCCTGTCGCTGGAGGTGCCGAACACGCTCGGCGAGCAGCCCCGCCTGCTGGATGTGGAGCTGGCCTTCTCCTCGCTGGACGACTTTCGCCCGGCGCAGGTGGCCCGGCAGGTGCCGCCGCTGGCCCGCCTGTTGAAGGTGCGCACCTGCGTGCAGCAGGTGAGGGACGGCCGGCTGGACCGTGACGCCTTCCGTGCGTGCCTGGCCGAAACCGGCATCGATCCCGGATGGGCGGAGCAGTTGCACCAGGCCCTGGTCGTCCCCGAACGGCCGGCTGCGCCCCCGCCCCCGGCGTCGCCGGCCGGTGACGACCCGGTGGATCGGCTCCTGGGCATGGTGGAGGCGGGAGACCGAAAGGCGGGCCCCTCGTCCCCGGAACGGGCGGACGGCGGCTCGGGCCTTTTCGGCTCCTTCATCGCGGCCGTCGCCGGGGATGCCCGTCCCGCCGAGCGGATCGAAAAGGCCACGGCCGACGTGCTGCTGGCCGACCTCGACGCCATGCTCGGCAAGCAACTCAACGCCATCTTTGCACATCCCGCCTTTCGGCGGCTGGAGGCAGCCTGGCGTGGGCTCAAGTTCCTGGTCGACCGCCTCGACTTCCGCCGCAACGTCATCCTGGAGGTGCTGGCCACGCCGCGCGCCTCACTCAGCGAGGCGCTCTACTATCAGGTGTTGCTGCCCGAGCATGCCGCGGAAGGAGAACAGCCGCCGCTCTCGATGGTGGTGCTGGACCTGGCCTTCGACAACAGCCCGGCGGACATCGAGCAACTCGAAGACCTGGCCGAGACCGGGGCGAGCCTTCAGACGCCGATCCTGGCGGCGGCCGCGCCCGCCTTCTTCGGAGTCAGCCGGCCGCAGGAGCTGGCCACGTTGCCACCCCTGCTGCAACGGCTGGGCGAGCCGGCCTACATCGCGTGGAACAAGCTGCGGGACCGGCAGGAGGCCCGCTTCCTGGCCCTGGCGCTGCCGCCCTTCGCCCTGCGCTATGCGTACGGGCCGGACCAGCCCGTCAAGGAGTTCCACTTTGAAGAGGCGGCGTGTCTGTGGGGCAACGCGTCGCTGGCCGTGGCCGCCGCCATCGCCGGCGGCTTCGTGCATACCGGCTGGCCCACCCGCTTCGTCGGGCCCGAACACCGGGTCGAGGACCTGCCCCTCTGGCGCAGTCCCCAGGGACAGACACCGCTGTCCGTGTTGATCCCGGACGCCAAGCTCTCCGAGTTTGCCAAGGCCGGGTTCGTCGTCCTGCAGGGCCGTCCCAACCACGATGCCCTGCACGTCGCGCGGGCGCTGACGGTGGGGCGCCCGGAGACGTACGAGGACCTCATGGCGGCCACCGAGGCCCGGGTGCACGTGACGCTGCCCTGCCAGCTTTTCGTGGCCCGGGCGGCCCACTATGTGCTGGCCCTCCAGCACCGGCTTCAGCCCACCCCCGACCCGGCGCAGACCCGGCAACAGATCTGGCAGCACCTGCAGGCGCTCTTCCGCACGGAAGGGCAGCCGGTGCCGGCGGAGGCCGTCGAGGTGGAACATGTGAAGGAAGCCAACCTGCCCGAGCACGAGCTCTTTGCCGTGCGGCTGCGTACCCCGCCCTATGTGCTCAGCCGGCCCGTCAGTCTCGTGCTGGGCCTGCGCGTGCCGAAGGGGGGCGGTCCGGCAGAGAACGGCAACGCTGAAGGTGCGGATTGATCGTGGAGCAGAAGGTTCAAGCATCGTGCATACGGGTGCACCTGGAGGGTGCCGCGCAGCAGGTCTCGGGATGGCGCTTCGCGCAGTCCTTCACGATCGGGCGCGATCCCTCCTGTGACGTGCACCTGGACTCGGGGCTGGTCAGCCGCATCCACGCCGAGGTGGCCCTGGAAGACGGCCGCTGGTGGATCCGCGACCTCGACAGCACCAACGGCCTCTACGTGGACGGCCGGAAGACCCGCCGCGCCCCCCTGGAAGGCGAGGCCGTCGTACAGCTCGGGCGCAACGCCCCGGTGCTGCGCCTCACCGTCGAGGAGGATCCGGCACGGCGGGAAACCGGTCCGGCGGCGGCCGCCGGCACGGCACACCGGGAAGCCGGCGTGCCCACCCTGCTTCCGGAAACCGGACCGACCGGCTTCGGAAGAACGATCCGGGCCGTCTCCGGGACCTCTCTCCCGGACGCTACGCCGTCCTCCCCACCTCCCGATTCCTCCCTCTCGAAGATCATCGCCCGCTACTTCGATGAGGCGGCCGCCGGGCCTGCCGGCGAGCGCACCCGCCTGATCCGCCAGGCCTATGCGACGGTCAAGCAGAAGCAGCGGCGGCAGTACGCCCGCCTCCTGGGCGGGGTGCTGGTCATCCTCCTGGTCGTGGCCGGCTATGCCATCTTTCAGGCCATCGAGAACCGGCGGCTGGAGCGCCGCGCCGCCGAGCTCTTCATGGAGATGCGCGAACTGGACCTGACGATCGCCAAGCTCCGGCAGGTGGCCGAGGCCGAGGGCAACGCAGCCCTCGAAGAACAGCTGGAGGCCATCCAGACCCAGCGCGAGCGCATGGCCGCGCGCTACGACGGCTACGTCCGGGAGTTCGGGGTCTATCGCCGGTTGCGCGACGAAGACCGGCTCATCTACAAGACCGCCCGGATCTTCAACGAAAGCGAGTTCGCCCTGCCGGCCGGCTTCATCCGGGAAGTGAAGGCCACGATCCGCAACTACTGGCTGGGACCGGGCCGCCCGCGCTTCGTCGAAGCCGTCCGGCGGGCCGAAGAGAACGGCTACACCCGGCTCATCGTCGAGACCATGACGCGCTACGGGTTGCCGCCGGAATTCTTCTACCTGGCCCTGCAGGAGAGCGACTTCATTGCCGACCGGATCGGGCCGCCGACCCGCTGGGGCCGGGCCAAAGGCATGTGGCAGTTCATCCCCAGCACGGCCCGCCTCTACGGGCTCGACGTCGGCGAACGCACCGACCTGGCCTGGGCCGATCCCCAGGACGAACGCCTGGATCCGGTGAAGGCCACCGATGCCGCGGCCCGCTACCTGCGCTACATCTACAGCACGGCGGCACAGGCTTCGGGCCTGCTCGTGATGGCCTCCTATAACTGGGGCGAGCACCGTGTCATCGGAAAGCTGGAGGACCTCCCGAACGCCCACGCCGTCCTCGACGTTGCGTTTGCCGATATTCCCGAAGACCCCCATGCCCGCACCTACTGGCGCTTCCTGACCGAATATGCGGACCGGATGCCCGAAGAGACGAAGGATTATGTCCTGAAAATCTTCGCTGCGGCCGTCATTGGTCAGGATCCACGGCACTTCGGCTTCGATTTCGACAACCCGCTCTTGCCGTACATGGATCGGCCCGAGGACCAGCCCGCTCCGTCGACCGGATAGGCGCGGCGGACCACGAAAGGACCCTATGAGATGGTGGAAACCCAACCGTAAGTCGCCCGTCCGGGTCGGAGCCTGCTCCGACGTCGGGCGCGTGCGGACCGAGAACCAGGATGCCTACGGGTGTTTTCCCGCCGGTGAGGAGGCCGGGGAGCGCCTTTTCGTCGTGGCCGACGGGATGGGGGGGCATGCCCATGGCCGGGAGGCCAGTCACCTGGCCGTCGAGGTGATCCGGGAGGTCTACTTTGCCGGGCGGCGCGGGCCCGCCGGAGAGCGGCTGCGGCGTGCCCTCGAGCAGGCCAACGCCCGCGTCTATGCCCGGGCGCAGCAGGGAAGCACGGGGCCCGAACGCATGGGCACGACCTGCACCGCCCTGGTGCTGGACGGCGAGCACGCCCACATGGCCCACGTCGGGGACAGCCGGGCCTACCGGATCGATGCCCGGGGCATCCGGCAGCTCACCCGCGATCACACGTTCGTCAACGAGCTGGTGGGCCAGGGCATCCTCACGCCCGACGAGGCCCAGCATCACCCGCGACGCCATGCCCTCACCCGGGCCCTCGGCATCCAGCCCACGCTGCAGGTCGATGTGCTGGAGAACCTGCCGGTGCAGGAGCGGCAGACGTTCGTGCTCTGCACCGACGGGCTGGCGCCGGTCTCGGAGGCGGAGATCCGGGAGGTGGTCGAGGCCCTGCCGCCCCAGGAAGCCAGCGAGAAGCTGGTCCGGATGGCCAACGAACGCGGCGGCCCGGACAATGTCACCGTGCTCGTGGTCGCCGTGGGATAGCGACGCCGGCCCCGGAGGGTGCACACGGGGCTTCGTGCCGGTCCGGCCTGCCTCCTGCCGGGGTGGGGGCCGGTTGTTAGTTGTCTTCCTGCGTAGTATACTGTTATCAAAAGAGATGTGATGGTAGAGAGACAGGTTGCCGATCCGCTGGTCGGGCGAGAGGTTGACGGATACCGGATCCTGGAGGTGCTGGGTCGCGGGGGCATGGGCATTGTCTACAAGGCCGAGGACGTGGCCCTCTCGCGCCTGGTTGCCCTCAAGATGATCGACCCGGCCCTGGCACGGGACGAGGCCTTCGTGCGGCGCTTCCGCTCGGAGGCGCGTGCGCTGGCCCGCATCGACAGCCCCTACATCGTGCGCGTGCACGCCCTGCGGCAGACCGAACACGGCCTCTTCATCGTCATGGAGTATGTCGAGGGCGGCACGCTCACGGATCGGCTCCAGGCCGGGCCGATTCCGTGGCAGCAGGCCCTGCCCCTCGTGGCGCAGATGCTCACCGCCCTGGAGCATGCCCACAGCGTCGGCATCATCCACCGGGATATCAAGCCGAGCAACATCATGCTGAGCCGCTCGGGAGGGGTGAAAGTGACCGACTTCGGCCTGGCCAAGCTCAGCCAGGCCGACGCCAACCGCACCGTCACGCAGGGCATCGCCGGCACCCTCTACTACATGTCTCCCGAGCAGGTCAAAGGCCTCACCACCCTCGACCACCGGAGCGACCTCTACTCCCTCGGCATGACGATCTACCAGATGCTGGCCGGCGAACTGCCCATCGACCGCGACAGCGGCGAGTTCGCCATCATGCGGTCGATCGTCGAAGAATCGTTTCCGCCTCCGTCCAGATACCGGTCGGACCTGCCCGAGGAACTCTCGCGTGTGGTGATGAAGGCGCTGGAAAAGGAGCCGGACCAGCGGTATCAGAGCGCCGCCGAGATGCGGGCAGCCTTTGCGCGCCTGCAGGCTTCTCCGGCCGGGGATGAGGCGACGGTGGTGGCGCCCCCACACCGGAACCGGGCTGCCTTGCCGTCTTCAGCGGGGCGCCGGCGCCCCCTGATCCTGGTGGGCGGAGCCGTCGGGGTGGCGTTGCTGGCCGTGGCGGCCTGGCTGCTGTGGCCCGAAGCCGCCCCCACCGCGCTCCTGACCGTCGGTGCCAGCGAGACCGGAGCCACGGTCTACGTCAACGGTACCCGCATCGGGGAGACGCCGGTAGTCCAGCACGCCGTGCCGGCGGACCGGGATACCCTGGCCCTGCGCGTCGAGAAGGAGGGGTTCCTGCCGGTGGACACCACCGTTGCGGTGCTCGCCGGCCGGTCGCTCACCCTCTTTCTGACCCTGCCCGAGGCGGTGACGTCCGCCTCGCTGGCGGTCCGGGCCGATCCGCCCGACGCCCAGGTCTTCATCGACGGCGAGCCGGTCGGGCGTGCCTCGGAGCTGGCGGAACGACTGGACCTGCCGCCCGGCGAGCACCGCGTCGAGGTTCGCAGGGACGGTTACGCAACCTGGCGCGACACGTACCGCCTCGCGGCCGGCGAGACGCGGGTCGTCGAGGTACGGCTGCGCCCGCTCGGTGGCGGGGGAGGAACGGACGAAGAACCGCCGCCGGCCACGGCCACCCTCACGCTGAACGTGTCCCCGAGCGGGACGATCTCCGTGCAGGGCGAGACGTGTGTCGCCGGGCAGGCCTGCACCGTGCGCGCCGGGCCAAAGCGGGTGACCTTCATCCACCCCGTCTATGGCGAGCGCACCGAGACCGTCCGCGTCAATCCCGGCGAACGGAAGGCCCTGACGTATCATTTCGAGGCAGAGCTGGTTATCCAGGTTCGCCAGGAAAGCGGCGATCCGATCTGGGCCACGATCTACGTCGACGGCGAGGAACGGGGCATGATGACGGACAAGGCCGAGACGCTGGGACCGGGCCGGCACGTCGTGCATGTGGAACGGACGGGATACCGGCTCGTCCGGGTGGAACGGGACGGGGCCCCGGTCGATCCCGGCCCGCAGACCCTCACCGTCTCGCCCGGCTTCGACCCGCCGTCCCACCGGCTGGTGTTCTACATCCAGAAGCGCGATGCCTGACCTGTTGCCCATGATTTTCGACAGCCCCCGGCCTCGTCCGGTCCTTTCGACGGCCGAAGGGAGGGGGGATCTCCCCGCGGAGCCGTATCCCGGCCGGGAGGCCGGCCCATGGCTGCCGTGCCCGCCTGGCAATGCGTATGCGTCGCATGCGGGCTTTGATGTTCCCAACAAGCACATGGAGGAATGAGATGAACCGCACAAGGGTATCGTATGGATGCCGTCTGCTTGCCGGGCTGTACCTGGCGTGCCTGGTTGTCCTGCCGGTGTACGGGCAGGGGTCCGACGCGTCCCTGGAGCAGGCGATCTCGGTGTACAACGAGGGCGAGTATGACGAAGCCGCCCGCCTCTTTGCCCGGCTCGCGCAGGACCCGAACGAGGACAAGGCGATCCGGCGGGAGGCGCTGAAGTACCTGGGCCGTGCCTACATCGCCCGGAACATGCATGAGGAGGCCCGCAAGGCCATCGCCGACCTGCTGGCGTTGCAGCCGCCGCTCGTCGAACTGGATCCGGACGTCGAGCCGCCGCCGCTCGTGAACATCTACTTCGAGGAGCGGGGCTCGCTGGAGGTACCGAAAGAAGACCCGGGCATGCGCACCCTGGCCGTGCTGGACTTCCGCAACTATGCCCTGGACGACCACGACCGGTGGGATCCGATGCAGTGGGGTTTCTCCTCGATGATGATCGAACAGCTCAGCGGGGCCACCGACCTCAAGCTCGTGGAGCGGGAGAACCTGCAATGGGTTCTGAAGGAGCTGGAGCTTCAGCGTGATCTCTCCAAGGTGGATCAGTCCACCGCCGTCCGGATGGGCAAGCTCATGGGCGCACACGCCATGGTCTTCGGCGGGATCTACGTCACCGGCAAAAAGATGCGGCTGAGCGCGCGCGTGGTCAAGGTGGAGACGGGCGAGGTGCTGCTCGGCGAGAGCGTCGAAGGAGAAGCCAAGGAGTTCTACAAGCTACTGGAAGACCTGAGCCTGCGGATCGCCCGGTCCGTCAACAGCGCCGTGTCCGAAACCCAGATCGGCAGCCGGACCGAGACGAAGTCGATCGATGCGATGCGGGCCTATGCCGAGGGGTTGCAGTTGCTCGAGCGGAGCGACTACCGGGCCGCCTACGAGAAATTCCTCCAGGCCCAGGAGTACGATCCCAGCTATGCCCGTGCCCGGATCAAGGCGGAGAGCCTGAAGCCGATGCTGGCGGCCATTGCCTCGTCCGATACGGGCGGCGAGGGTAAGAAGTCCGAAGGAGAGCGGCCATGATCCGTTTCAGATGCCTTCCCACACGGTTCCTTGCGCTGCTGGCGGGGGTGCTCCTTGTCCTGGGCGGGGCCGCGTGCGCTACGGTCCCGGTGGAAGAAGACCTGACCGACCACGAAGGCCGGATCGAGCAGTTGCAGCAGCGCATCGCCCGCAACCCGGACGACGCCGAAGCCCTGCGTGACCTCGGCATCATCTACCTGCGTACCCGGCAGTACGGGCGGGCCAGCGAATACCTGGAAATGGCTTTTGCCCGCGATCCCGGCGATCCGGCCACGCTCTTCCACCTGGGTATGGTGAACGAGGCCCTGGGCAAACGGGAGTCGGCTCTGCGGCTCTACGAGAAGTATCCCGAAGTCTCCAGGGCGTCAAAGTACCGCAAGCTCATGGCCGGCCGGTACGAGTGGGTCGTGCGCCGGATGATGGAAGAGGACGTCCGTGACCGGTTGCGGCGCGAGCAGGAGCTGCGGGCCCGCGGCGACACCGCCTGCCTGGAGCCGGTAGAGCCGCGCGTGGTCGGCGTCTATCCCCTGGTCTACCAGGGGCAGGACGAGCGCTACGCGGCCCTGGGGCGCGGGCTGGCCGAAATGATCACGATCGATCTCACCCACGTGAACAGCCTGCGCGTGGTCGAGCGCGTGCGCCTGCAGGAGCTGATCGACGAGATCAACCTGGCCCAGACCGCCCTCTTCGATCCCGGCACGGCCCCCCGGGTGGGCTGCCTGATGGGAGCCGGGCGCCTCCTCGGCGGCGTCTACAACGTGCTCGGAGACGACGACCTGCGGCTGGACGCCACCGTGTGGGAAGACGAGGAAACGGTCGAACTCGACCCTCAGACCGATGCGCTACGCCGCCTCTTCGAACTGGAAAAAGCCCTGGTCTTCAGCTTCCTCGACCGGATCGGCGTCCAGCTCACCCCCGAAGAACGACAGCGTATCGAGTACATCCCGACCCAGAACCTCCAGGCCTTTCTGGCCTACAGCCGGGGCCTCGAACGGGAAGATGCCGGCGCCTACGGAGACGCCGCCGCATTCTACCAGCAGGCTGCCCGGCTCGACCCCGCCTTCACCGAAGCGGCGGACCGGGCGGACAAGGCCGAAGGACAGGTTACGGTGGCCGGCCCGGTGGAAGGTGCACTCTCCGCCCTCTTCACTCCGGCCGGCCCCACCGTCGATCCGATGGGAAGCCGGCTCCGGCACCTCACCGGCGGCATCGGAGCGTCCCTCGTCCCCGGCCAGGACAATCGCAATCCCGCCGAAGAGGCCGGCAGTACGACCGCCACGCTGCCCGACCCCCCGCCCCCGCCATCGCGCGGCAACTGACGCACCGTACATCGCTTCACGGTCTTTGCCTCGCTAGCCCCCCTTCCTATGCTTCGCCCCTGCCCCGTACCGGCCCGCTTACCGGCGCTTGCGCTCCTGCTGGTCTGGGGCCTTGCCGGCTCCGTCGCCAGAGCCCAGAACCAGGAGCCCCTCTCGCTCTCGACCACTTTCCTGGACTTTGGCGAGGTGGTCATGACGACGAGCAGGGCGCTGTCGTTCACGGTCACGAACATCACGTCGAGCCCCGTGGAGATTGCCTCGCTCGGCGTCACGCCGGCCGGTTCGGCCTATGAGGTCGATCCGCAGACGGACTTCACCTCGCCCCCCATCGTGCTTGCCGGCGGCGAGAGCCTCGTGGTGGAGGCTACGTTTTCCCCGACGGGGGTGGGGTTTCGCTCGGCCACGGTGGAGGTCTGGGACCAGTTTGAGAACCTCTACACGGTTTCGTTTTTCGGGACGGGGGTCATCGAGGCGAGCCCGTCTTCGCTTGCTTTCGGGGTTGTGGCGGTCGGGTCGTCGGCGGTGCGGACGCTCACGCTGCGGAATCCGAGTTTGGAGCTGTCGGTCACGGTGGACAACATTTATGCCCTGGGTTCTTCGGAGGAGACGATCGAGTACACGGCCAGTCCGGGGGGTGATTTTGTGCTCGGGCCGGGGGAGAGCCGGGACGTTTCGGTCACGTTCGCGCCGACCTTCCCGGGCACGCAGAACGGCGACCTGTACGTGAGTTTCAGCAGCAACGACAGCTTTGCCAGTATCCGCATCCCGCTCAGCGGCGAAGGAGCCGAGGCGCGGCTTGCCTTCAGTCCCGGCTCGCTGGATTTCGGAGAGGTAGCCGTGGGAGATCAGGCCGGGCTGGTGGTCACGTTTCAGAACGAGGGGGCCTCCCCGGTGACGATCCTGGGGCTGGCGCTCGACGGCAGCGATGCGGCCGCGTTTCAGGTAAGCGATACACGCACGACGCTGTCGCCGGGGGAGTCGTTTCCGGTGGAGGTGGTTTTTGCTCCGGAGAGTCCGGGGGAGAAGATGGCCGAACTGGTGGTCACGAGCGACGATCCGTCGGGGGAGCACCGGGTGCCGCTTTCGGGGAAGGGGGTGGTGCTGGTGCTGAATATTACGCCGTCGGTGCTCGACTTCGGTGAGGTGGCCGTCGGGGACTCCGCGACGGCGGAGGTGGTTTTGTCGAACGAGGGGGAGGGGACGGTGGAGCTGGCGTCGATCGGGGTAGAGGGTTCGGGGGCCTCGGCGTATGCGGTGGGGGTGTCGTCGTTGAGCCTGGCGCCGGGCGCAAGTGAAGCGTTGCCGGTGACGTTTGCGCCGTCGTCGGGGCAGGCGTATGAAGCCATGCTGGTGCTGGAGGGGAACGTGGGTCGCCGGGAAGTGGCGCTTTCGGGCACGGGGCTGGCACCACGCCTGGTTTTTTCGCCCGAGGTGCTGGATTTCGGTGAGGTGGCCGTCGGGGATTCCGTGAGGCAGGAGTTGACGCTGGCCAACGAGGGCGGGGCTTCCCTGACGGTTTTCGAGGTGACGTTGACAGGGGACGATGCCGGGGCGTTCACGGTGGGTTCCGTGCCGGCGACGCTGTCGCCGGGGGAGTCGTTTCCGGTGGAGGTGGTTTTTGCTCCGGGGCGTCTGGGGGAGCAGGTGGCCGAACTGGAGGTCACGAGTGACGATCCGGGTGGGTCGTCGCGTGTGTTGCTGCGCGGGCAGGGCGTATCCTCCTTCATCCTGTCCGACAATACGCTCGACTTTGGCGAGGTGGTCATGACGACGAGCAGGGCGCTGTCGTTCACGGTCACGAACATCACGTCGAGCCCCGTGGAGATTGCCTCGCTCGGCGTCACGCCGGCCGGTTCGGCCTATGAGGTCGATCCGCAGACGGACTTCACCTCGCCCCCCATCGTGCTTGCCGGCGGCGAGAGCCTCGTGGTGGAGGCTACGTTTTCCCCGACGGGGGTGGGGTTTCGCTCGGCCACGGTGGAGGTCTGGGACCAGTTTGAGAACCTCTACACGGTTTCGTTTTTCGGGACGGGGGTCATCGAGGCGAGCCCGTCTTCGCTTGCTTTCGGGGTTGTGGCGGTCGGGTCGTCGGCGGTGCGGACGCTCACGCTGCGGAATCCGAGTTTGGAGCTGTCGGTCACGGTGGACAACATTTATGCCCTGGGTTCTTCGGAGGAGACGATCGAGTACACGGCCAGTCCGGGGGGTGATTTTGTGCTCGGGCCGGGGGAGAGCCGGGACGTTTCGGTCACGTTCGCGCCGACCTTCCCGGGCACGCAGAACGGCACACTGTTCGTGATGTTCACGGGCGGCGAACAATCTGCCGGTATCGCCATACCGCTTGAGGGGGAGGGCGGGTTTGGCCGGCTTACGCTTTCGCCCGAGGCGCTGGATTTCGGTGAGGTGGCCGTCGGGGATTCCGTGAGGCAGGAGTTGACGCTGGCCAATGAGGGCGGGGCTTCCCTGACGGTTTTCGAGGTGACGTTGACGGGGGACGATGCCGGGGCGTTCATGGTGGGTTCCGTGCCGGCGACGCTGTCGCCGGGGGAGTCGTTTCCGGTGGAGGTGGTTTTTGCTCCGGGGCGTCTGGGGGAGCAGGTGGCCGAACTGGAGGTCACGAGTGACGATCCGGGTGGGTCGTCGCGTGTGTTGCTGCGCGGGCAGGGCGTATCCTCCTTCATCCTGTCCGACAATACGCTCGATTTCGGTGCGGTACGGGTCGGCCAGACGCAGCGCCGTACCTTCACCGTCACGAACCGGACGGCCGGTTCGCTGGTCCTGGCGCTGTCCCTTGACGATGAGGCGGGCTTCGACCTCGAGGGAGGGGTTTCCTTTGTGTTGCAAGACGGCGAGGCGCGTGAGGTGGCCGTCAGCTTCGCCCCTGCGGCGCGCGGGGTGCAGGCGACCACCCTGCGCGTCCAGGCACCGGAGACGGAAGCCCCCGAGCAGACGGTGGCGCTGCGGGGGCAGGGGGTGGCTCCTCAGATGCAGGTGTCGGCGGATTCGCTCGATTTCGGCACGGTGGTCGTCGGGCTGTCGACCGGCCTTCCGCTCGAGCTCTCCAACGCCGGGGACGACGTGCTGGCCGTGTCGGAACTGGCGATCGAGGGGGCCGGAGCCGCTGCGTTCAGCCTGGTCGAGGCAGGGGAGTCGTTCTTGCTGGAGCCCGGGGCGCAGCGCACGCTGGCCGTGCAGTTTGCGCCGCGCTCGGGCGGGGAGCAGGCGGCCGTGCTGCGCATCCGGTCCGACGATCCCGAGCAGCCGCAACGGGATGTGGTCCTGGCCGGCAGCGGGGCGGCCATCCAGAACGAATCGCCGGTTCTGGGGGTGGTGAATACGGCCGTCGATGTCCGGTTCGTCCTGCCTCCTGATTTCGAACCGACCACGGCCCGTCTCTTCTACCGCGTGGGTGGGCGGCGGACCTATGAGACGACCGATCTGTTGCCCGACGCCAATCAGTACGGCGGCGCCATTCCGGCGGAAGCCATGACACTGCGCGGCGTGCAGTATTATGCCGAGTTCGTGCGGGAGGATCAGGTGGTCACGATCCCCCCGCAGGATCCGACCGGGCACCCGGAACAGATCCGCGTGCAGGTGGACCACGTGCCGGCCGAAGTGCCGGCGTCGTTCCTGCCGCTACGGCCGGAGACGTATGCGCTGGTCTCCGTCCCGCTCGAACTGGCGGATCCCGGCATTCCCGCCGTCCTGGCCGACGACTACGGCACCTACGACCCGGCCCGGTGGCGTGTGCTGCGCTGGGCGACGGCCTCTGAAGCGTATGCCGAGTTTCCAGGCCTGGAGGACGGGTTCTCCGGCGGGCGGGCCTTCTGGCTCATCACGCGAGACGGCCAGGGATTTGATGTGGACAACGGCCTTTCGACCGATCTGTCCGGCCCGTTTGTGATTATCCTTCCGCCCGGGTGGAGCCAGATCGGTAATCCTTTCGCGTTCCCGGTGGCCGTGGACGACACGGAGGCCGGCGGGGTGCTGGAGGGACCCCATGCCTTCGACGGGCAGCAATACCTGCCGAACCGTTCTGTGCTCCAGCCCTGGCAGGGCTACTTCGTCTTCAACCCGGGAGCCGGGCCCGTGATGCTATCGATCCCGCCCGTCGAGGCCGGTGAGGTGGCGGCCAAGGAGGTTCCGCTTCCCTGGCAGGCCGCGGATTTTGCCGTGCAGCTGATGGCGGAAGTGCCTCGTTACGGTCTCCGGGATACGTACAACGCCGTCGGCTTCGCCGGTGCGACGATGGCCGGATGGGGTTCGCTGGATCTGCGCGAGCCTCCCGGCATCGGCCCGCATGTGCAGCTCAGCATCGTCGAGAACGGGCGTCGCTACCTCAGCCGGTTCGTCCGGGCACCGGAAAGCGGCGCGGCCTGGGACCTGGAGGTCTCGGCGGCCCTGCCCGGGTCGGGGGCGGAGACGGTCCTCGTGACCCTCGTCGAGCACGGAGCACGGCCGGCCGGGTTCGTGTTGTACGTGCTGGACCGGGACGAAGGGCAAGTGCTCCCGGCGGAAACGGGGCGCTTTGCGGTTACCCTGTCCCCCGAACGACCGGTGCGGCGCCTGCGCCTGATCATGGGAACGGAGGACTTCGCCGAGAGCCGGGCCGACGGGGTCTCACTCGCCCCGTCGTTCTCGCTGGAGCCGAACCATCCCAATCCGTTCAATTCCACGACCCTCATCCGGTACAGCCTGGGCGGGGAGAGCCCGGTGTCGCTCGAGGTCTTCAATGTACTGGGCGAGCGGGTGCGCACGCTCGTGGACCGGCACCAGCGGGGCGGGTCGTACGAAGTGATCTGGGATGGACGGGACGAGGGCGGCCGGCCTGTGGCCAGCGGGGTCTATGTCTACCGGCTGCGCGCCGGTGCCTTCACGGCGTCGCGGACGATGGTGCTGCTCCGATGACACGCCTGCTGCCGGGTCGCCCCCGGCAGTCGATCTTCCTTCATCTTTGCCGAAAAAGCCTGTGAAACGTTTGCTCAGCCTGCTTGCTGCGTTCGGTCTGGTGGTGCCCGGATGGGCCCAGGAAAACCCGGTGTATCTCACCGGAGAGGAACAGTCCGTCCAGGTGTCGCTGGGCGGGTGGTACCAGCACTACACCCGGGACGAGGTCCGGCTCTCCGAGGTCAGCATTCCGCTCTTCGTCGCGGTGCCGCTGGGCCGGACCGCCGGGGTCACGGTGCGGGCGAGCCAGGCCTCGGCCAGCAGCAACACGCTGGCGAGCCTCAGCGGCATCAGCGACGTGCAGCTGGGATTCAGCTACACGCCGGCGCTGGGCGAGGGCAGCCTGGTGCTGAGCCTGGGACTCAACCTGCCGAGCGGCAAACGCGAGTTGACGACGGACGAGTTCGAGACGGCCGTGATGCTGAGCCAGCATTACTTCGACTTCTACGTGCCGGGCTTCGGGCAGGGCTTCAACCTTGCCCCCGGGATCGTGTGGGCACGCCCGATCGGCGAGGACGTCGTCGCCGGGCTGGGGGTGTCGTACCAGTACCGGGGCCCCTACCGACCACAGGCAGCCGGCGGCGACTACGACCCCGGGGATGAGCTCGTGCTCACCGGGGGCATCGACTATCGCCTGCGCGAGACGGTGAACCTCTCGCTGGACGCAAGCTATACCCGTTACGGGAAAGACGCGCTCGACGAGGTGGAGGTCTTCGAGCAGGGAGATAAGGTGACCCTCACCGGCCAGTTGCTGGCCTACCAGGGGTTCCGTGCGTGGCGGCTCGTCGTGCGGTACCGCAGCCCCGGCCGAAGCACCTTTCCGGCGGCCGGCGGCGTGGCGCGGGAGCTGCGAGTTCTGCCCGCGCAGCTCCTGGTACGCGGGAGCTACCACCATCCGGTGAACCGAACCTTTGCGATCGGTGCGCTCGTGCAGGGACGCTTCCTCGACGAAACCGTCCGGTTCGACCGCGCCACGCTGGTAGATCTCGGCGTGCTTCCCGAGTTCGCCCTCTCGCGCGTCACCCGCCTGAACGGTCGCTTCGTCTACACCCTGGGTGACTTCAGCGGCTTCGCGGCCGGGGTCGGCCTGTCGGTCGTCTGGGTCCCGTGAGGTCCTGATCCGGCGCCGGGTCCGGTGTGCCGCATGGGGCGCGGTACGGCCTGCGTGGCCCGCCCTACGGTCCTGCGGGGGCGGTGTCACTTCACCAGAACCATGGTTTTCGTCAGCACGGTGGATCCTGCCCGCAGTGTGCCCAGGTAGACGCCGCTGGCCACAGGTCGCCCCGCGTCGTCCCGCCCGTCCCAGTGCGCCGTATGGTATCCGGCCGGCTTCCACGTGCGGTCGAGCAGGACGGCCACCTGTTCCCCGAGCAGGTTGTAGACTACCAGCGTAACGGGACCTTCCTCCGGCAGGCCGTAGTGAAGGGTCGTGGCCGGGTTGAAGGGGTTGGGAAAGTTTTGAAGCGAGTACTGCCGCGGGCGCATTTCGGCCTGTCGTTGCTGCACCTGTTCCGGACGGGCCACGATCAGCTCGAACCGTTTCGGGCGGTCCTCGCCGGTGGCCTCGAACGCATAGCCCGGCGTGGCCCGCACGTCGTGCCAGAGCTTCAGGTCGGGATCGACGAGCCAGACCTCGAACGACGCCGGCACGGTCTCCAGCCCTTCGAAGTCGAGCTCGACCCGGTCCTCGATGTTCGTCCGCACCTCAAAGGTCCACGTTTCCGCCTCGACCGGTTCCGGGCGCGCGTCGGTGCTGAAGTGGTCCACGAGGAAATCCCATTCGGGATGCGGGAAATAGACCGACACGTAGGCGCCGATGACGGGGGGTTCCGGCTGGTCGAACGCGTCCCGGCCTTTCGACGCCGACGGCACCGCAGCCAGAAGGTTGTTCTCGTCCCGGGCTTGCTGGACGCGGGCGCGGATCCGGATGTGCCAGGCGGCGCGCTCCAGCCGCGGCGCGACCGGTGCTTTGCTCGAACCGTCGAAGGGGTCGATCAGCAGTTCGTCTGCGGTGCTGGCGAAGACGGCGTATCCCCGGAACGGCTGGAGGGCGCCGGTGTGCTCGGACCAGGCGCCGTTGTAGGCGTGCAGGGTCAGGGGGGCCCCGGAGGCCAGGCGGACCCGGGACAGCGGTACGTCGAAGGCGAACGGCGTCCCGATGAAGTTCCACCGCTCATGCAGGGCGATCGTGAACGGTTCCTCCAGCGGGTTCGAGGTGCCGGGGCCCGTGTCGAAGGCGGTGCTTTCGGAGACGATGAGCCAGAAGGCCGTGCCGGCCGTCATGGCGGCGGTGCCGGGAAACTCGGCGTACGACTGGTCGGGTCGCAGGCCGAAGAGGCGCCAGCGGGTGTCGTCGTACGGGCCCAGGTCGTCTTCGAGGACGGCCCGGGGGGCGGTGTCGTCGAGGGCCAGCGGGACGGAGACCAGGCGATAGGCGTTCTGGTTGCTCCCGCCGGTCAGGGTGAAGGAGCGTAGCCCTTCCCCTTCGATGCGGACCCGGAGGGTGAAGGGACCGGCGTCCGTGGCCAGCCCCATCGCGTCTTCCGCCCGGATGAAGTACTGCAGCCCGCGTGCGGTGACGGCGCTCGCCGGGATCGTGGCCGTATAGGTGTTGCCGGAGGGTGTCATGACGACCTCGGTGAAGGCGGTCGTGCCGCCCTGCCGGTAGCGCACCACGGCCCGGCTGAGGCCGGAGGCGTCGGTGATGGTGGCCGAGACGGTTACGTCCTGCCCGGCGCTGACGGTCGGGGCCGCCGGCGTGTGGGCGACGGCTGGGGCCTCGTTCGGGCCGCGGCTCAGCGTCACGGGCCGCGGTGTGCCGGCCGAGGGGGCGCTGCCGTCCGTGGCGACGACGCGATGGTACCACGTCACGGCGCCGCCCGGTTGCACGCCCGCATCGTTCAGCAGGGCGTCCAGCGTGCTCGACGGTATCTCGAACGACGTGTTCGTGCCGGCCCGCTCGCTCACCTGTAGCGTGGCGAAGTCGTCCGTCGTCGCAAGCTGCCAGGCGTAGAAGACCGTGTGGCCGTCGGGGTCGTCGACGGCCTCCCAGGTCACGCGGAACGGGGCGTCGGGATCGGCCTGTACGTCGAAGAATGCGCCGGCTTCCGGGCTCGTGATGGCCGGTGGCGGGGGCGGGTTGTTCGGTTGCAGGTAGAGCTGGCCGCGGATCTCGCCGCCCGGATGGGTGGCGGAGTGGATGAGCACGTAGAGGTTGCCCGTCTCCAGTGCCTGTCGCAGGTTGGCCGGGAGGGCGAAGGTGTTGTTCTCCGCCTCGTAGGTGGCGCTGCGGCCGTCCGTCGCCAGGGTGGGCTGGAGCGTGATCCGGACGGGGCCGTTGGCGGTGACGCCGGCCTCGTGGAGGTGCGAGGCGGCATACGTGCTGCCCAGCCCTTCGAACGACCCCGTGAGGGTGAGCGTGTCCCCCCGGGTGTTGAGCCGAACCGTAAACTGGCCGGTGCCGGTGCTCGGCACCGCATCGGGCACCATGTGAATGCCGGAAAGCCGGGTCTCGTAGGTGGCCTCGGCGCGGACGGCCACCATGAAGGTGTCGCGGGCCACCGCGTCGTTCGGGTCGAGCGCCGACACGATGACCTGCGTGTCTCCGAACTCCAGGGCGGTCACCACCAGCGTGTTGCCGGAGAGGTCGGCCGAGGCCACGGAGGGGTCGCTCAGGGTGGGGGGGAAGAAGGAGAGCGGGTCGCCGTCGGGATCGCTGAAGACCGTCGTCAGGTCGGCCGTGAACGTGTCGCCGGGCGGGAGGACCAGGTCGGGGATGGGGTTTTCGACCACGGGCGGGCGGTTGCCGCCGGCGGGCGTCACCGTCAGGACGGCCCGGGCCAGGGCGCGGAGGTTACCGTCGGAGGCCTCGACCGTGAGGGGGTGGGTGCCCTCCTGTCCGGCGACGGGGGTGAACGCCAGCAGGCCGCTTTCGGCGTCGAGTGTGGCGCCTTCGGGAGCTTCGAGGAGGCGGTAGGTGATCGGCGCCGGGCAGGCGTCCTTCGGGGCGGCCCGGTAGGCGAAGGTGAGCGTGTTTCCCACGGTCACGGCCGTGTCCGGCAGGGCGGCGGTGAAGGCGGGACCGACCCCCGTGTCCAGCGCCTGCAAAGCCTCCTCCCACAGCTGCCGTGCCGTGTCGGCGTTCTGTTCGAGTGCGGCGCTGCTCGTCCCGGCGACCAGGGCGAAGACCAGCTCGGCCGAGCAGCCGGCCTCCAGGGTAAACGGGCCGGCCCCGCTCAGCGTCGAGACGTCGAGGGCGTCGAGCGCGGGGGTCTGCACCCCGCCGCTCAGGTAGGCCCATTTTTCGTCGTCCGTGAAGCCGTCTTCGAACAGCTCGGCGGCGTTGTCGATGGCACGGTGCATGTTTCCGGCTTCCGGGGCCAGGAGGGCCGTGCCGACGAGCATACCCGGCGCGTTCGCGGCGTTCTGCACGATGCTCATCCGCCGGGCCGCATCGTAGCGTGCGAAGTCCCGGGCGTCCGCGTTCAGGTCCCAGTCGAAGAAGAGTCCCGCATGCAGGCCCGAGATCCGTGCGGCGGTGGTGTTGGTGAGGATGTACCGGAAGACGACGAAGCCGGCCCGTCCCGGCGAGGTGTCCGCATAGCTTTGCTGGGTGACGAGCACGCCGGTGGGAGCGTCGGCGGGGGTGTCCTCCCACACGACCCGTCCTTCTTCGGCGGTGGTCGTTCCGGGACCGAGGAACAGTTCGGTGCCGGGCTTCATCCGGAAATCCGCCTCCTGCACCGTGCCCGGCGGGTCTCCGCCGGCGCCCCGCACGCTGCTGGAGATCTGCGTGACGCCGGTGCCCATCAGGAAGCCCCCCTCGAAGAGCAGGTTGACGCCGTCGAGTTCGAAACCCACGCCCACCGAGGTGGAATCGGCGAATACGTTCGGGTTGAAGCCCGTCCACCCGATGTTGCCCTGGTCCGTGATGGCGGTTCGGATCGTGCCCGTGTCGTGGATGGCGAAGTCGGGGGTGTCGATGCGGAAGACGGCGCGCACGGGGATCACCGTGTTGGTCATGTCGGCCCCGTTCTGCAGGCTCACGTCCCACAGGGCAGCCCGGATTCCGCCGGAGAGGAAGACGTGCGAGACGTTTTCCCCGGAGAACTGTGAAGGCGCGATCACCACATAGTTGGTGTCGGGACCCTGCTCTTTGTAGCCCACATGGATGACCGAAGGCAGGTCGGCCAGCGCGCCGGCATGGGCGCTGAGGTCCACCTCGAAGAAGTTGGAAAGGGGACAGGGGTCCGTCGAGTTGTTGTCGGTCAGGACGCAGGGGACGTTCGGGTCGATGGCGAGGTAGGCGGGGCCGAGGTCCACGGGCAGGGAGAAGAGCTCATTGCCGGGTTGCCCGCCGGCATCGTCCCAGATGGTCACGGCCACGTCGCGCGGGGCGTCGAAGCCGGCGAACTGGTTGCGGAAGAAGGGGGCGATGAGCACCCGGTCGAGCACGGCGCCGGGCGGCACGGCGAAGCGGGTGGCGGCGGCGCCATCGGGGCCGGCACCGGTCAGAAACAGGCGTGAGCGACCGGCGCCGTCGAGGACGTGGAGGTGGTCGTCGTCGTACCGGAGGGTGACCAGCGAATCCTGCGGGACGGTCCACTGCACGCGTGCGCCGGATTTCGGCGTGGGGGGAGGCGTTGCCGGGAGAGGAGCCTGGCGGTGGAGCGTCCCCTCCGCGGAGACGGGAGCCGGGCGGAGCGGCCGTTCCGTTTCCTGGGCAGCCGCGTGCCGGGCCGGGAGCCAGGCTGCCCCCGCAAGCACCAGGCAGAGGGGAATGAGCAGGGAGGGTATGCGCCGGCGGGAACGTGCGTTTTCGGTAGCCATGATCATGGAAGTATGTCTCGGTTTCCATCGTACCCGGCCTGACCTTTTCCGGTCGTCCCGGCGCGCGGCTTCAGTTGCCGGAGGGCAGGGCCGGGGGAGGAGGCAGGGTTTGCGCCCCGCCGCCGTTGCCGTTGCCTCCGCCGTTGCCGTTGCCGCCGCCCCCCAGCAGCAGGGCGACGGTGGCGCCGCCGCCCGCCACCACGGCCCCGGCCAGCACGTAGAGCAGCCCTTTGCCGCGCCGGGCCCGCGCCGTCACCCGGAGGCGGCCGTCCGTGCCGGCGAGACCGTCCGGAAGGTCTTGCAACACCGCCCATACGATCCGCCGGTCGTTGCCGGGGGCGACGTCCCTGCCCACGTCGCCCGAGAGCGCCTGCGGCAGGGGCAGGAACGTCCGGCCTCCGTCGGTGGAGAGCAGCAAGGCCACCTCGTACCGGTCCGCGGAGCCGGTCAGGTCGTAGGTGATCACCAGGCTTTCCCCTTCATGTCGTATCCGGACGTTGCGGATCCCGTCGCCCTGCTCCGCGGCCGGTTTCACCGTGAGGGGCGGCGGTTCGGGAGCGGCTTCCGCGGCCACCTCGCGCCGGATCTCCTCCACGAGTGCCACGAAGGGCTGCGGCTCCTGCGCCGGGTCCGGGCGATAGCCGGGAACCAGTTCGAGGAGCTGGCGCAGGGCCTCCCGCGCCTGTTCCTCGAAGCCCTTCGCCATGTGGGCCTTGCCGAGCAGGATCAGCGCCTGCGGCTGTTCGCTGCGCGAGAGGGCCTGCTGCTGCAGGCACCGGGTAAGCAGGTCGATGGCCGCGTCGAAGCGGGCGTCTTCGTAGAGCCGGCCGGCCGTGGCGAGCGCCTCCTCGCAGCCCGGCTGCTGGGCGTGTGCGGCGTTCGGGCCCAGCAGGAAGAGGGTGGAGGCGAGGCACAGGCTCGCTCGCAGCAGGAAAGAGGATCGCCGTGCGGAGGACGAGAAGCAGGGGGCCATGGCGGTCAGGGGTTGATCTTCGGAGCTATAGGTTGTGCGCGTGCCTCATGGATCATCGGATCCGTCCTTTTTGAGGATGACGTGCAGCACCCGGTTGGCGGTGCGTTCGTCGAAGTTGATCTGAAGGCCGAGGGGGATGTCGGCTCCACCGGTGACGTCGCGCACCTCGACGGGCGTATAGCCCTCGGCCCGGACCTCGATGCGGTGCAGCCCGACGCCGACCCGGATGCCCCAGGGGGTCGTGTGGCCCGTCGGCTGCCCGTCCACGTAGATGGCCCCCCGGATCGTCCGGCCTTCCTGGTCCTTGGCCGAGATGCTCACCGGCACCTCGCGGTTGAAGTCGACGGTCACCTCGGTGACGGCGTCCGGGCGTATGGCCACGGTCGATTCCCAGACGCGCCCGCCGAAGTAGGCGAGGCGGACCGGGTGCGCGCCGGCCGGCAGGGTGAGCGTGTAGGCGTAGTCGACGCCGCGCTGCACGAGCCGATCGCCGATGTAGAGGTCGCCCCAGGGTTTCGGGTGGATGCGGAGCGTGCCCGTGAGCGGCACCAGCGCCCCGGCGACCTCGGCCGTCTGCGCCGGTTCGACGGCGACGGTGGTGCGGTAGGGGGCGAAGCCCTCGCGCCGCAACTCGACCTCGTAGCGGCCCGGCGGCAGGGACGCCAGCGTGGCCGGCGTCACCCCGCGCTCGGTGCCGTCGACGAAGAGACGGGCTCCCGGCGGATCCGAGCGGACGACCAGCCGCCCCGGTGCGGGCGAGGGCGCCGGGCGGGTTTCTGACGGGGCCGGGGTGTTTTCTCCGGGGGGGCGGCTGAGCGGCGGTGCCTCGTTCGCGCCGGCCGTCGTGGCCGGCGGGCGGCCGGTGTGCTCGTCACGCTCGCCGGGGGACTCGCCTTCGTCGACCGGCCTTTCCGGCTCCGTGACGGAAGGCGGTGCGGCAACGGTCCGGGGGCCGTCCTCCGGGGAGGGCGCCGGCCAGAACAGGTAGCCCAGCACCGCCACCAGAAGCAGCACCAGCGGCAGGGCCAGGTACGCCCCGGCCCGGCGGCGCGACGCCGCCGGGGGGTGAGCCTGCGCCGCTTCGAACGCCTCCAGCTCGCGCAGCATCTCCTCGGCGCTCTGATACCGCCGGGCAGGATCCTTCTCCAGCGTCCTGGTGACCACCTTGACCAGCGGCCGGGGCAGGTCCGGGATGAAACGGGTCGGCGGGGGGAGCTTCTCCTCCACGATCCGTTTCATGACGGTGAACTCGCTGTCCTCCCGGTCGAAGGGAAGCTGCCCCACGAGCATTTCGTACAGCGTCATGCCGAGGGCGTAGAGGTCGCCCCGGTGATCCACCTCGCGCAGCCCCTTCACCTGCTCCGGGGACATGTAGTAGAGCGTGCCGGCCATCCCGGCGGTGGCGGTAGTGACCATGCCCCGCGTCACGGTGCTTTCACGCCCGTGCCGCCGCACTTTGGCCAGGCCGAAGTCCGTCACCTTGACCTGCCCCTGCCGGGTCAGCATGATGTTGCGGGGTTTGATGTCCCGGTGGATGACGCCGACGCTGTGGGCGTGGTGCAGGGCCTGCAGGATCTGTTTGACGATGGAAAGGGCACGCGGCCACGGGAGCGCACCGGCCTCGTGGATCAGGTCGGCCAGGGTGCCGCCGTCGACGTACTCCATCACGATGAACAGACCCGCCTCGGTTTCGCGAAGCGCATAGATCCCCACGATGTAGGGACTCTGGATGCGGGCCAGGGCCTTGGCCTCCGAACGGAAGCGGCGCATGAACGCCCGGTCGCCGGCCAGGGCGGGATCGATGATCTTCAGGGCCACCGGGCGGCTCAGGGCCACGTCTTCGGCTTTGTAGACGATCCCCATCCCACCACGCCCGAGCACCTGCAGGATGTGATAGCCGTCGATCGTTTGCCCTATGAGGTTCGTCCCGCCGTACATGTGCAATTGTGCTGCTCCGGCACCCGGCTCCCACGGGCCCTTGCCGGATCAGCTCACCCGATGTGCAACGTCTCGGGATGGACCGATACGACCCGGCCGCTCCTCCCGGCCGGCGTGTCCACGACAGACCCGATAAGACATAAGTAAAAGGATCGGGAAGTGGCTCGTCAAGTGGCGGGGGCAGGGCGCGTTGCCGGGGACGGCGCGAAACCGGGCCGCCGGGGGCGGTTCGGGGTGTTATGGCGTATCGTTCCAGCCGGTCCAGCCCGGCCCGCGCACGACCCGTCCCGGCGTGGCGCCGGTGTGCTCGCCATCGCGGAGGACCTGCACGCCGTTGACGAAGACATGGACGACGCCGGTGGCGTACTGATGCGGGGCCTCGTAGGTGGCATGATCCCGGATCGTCGACGGGTTGAAGACGACGACGTCGGCATAGTAGCCCGGCCTGAGGGCGCCCCGGCGGCGAAGGCCCAGGTTCGTGGCCGGGAGGGTCGTCAGCCGCCGGATGGCCTCTTCGAGCGGGATGAGGCCCTCGTCCCGCACGTACCGGCCCAGCAGCCGGGCGAAGTTGCCGTAGGCCCGCGGGTGCGGGTTGCTGCGGAGGAAGACGCCCTCGGGGGCCAGCGCGGCCGCATCCGAGCCGAAGCTCATCCACGGCAGGGTGATCTGCCGGCGCACGTTCTCCTCGGACATGAGGAAGTACACCACGTCGACGCGGCTGCTGTCCTCGACGACCAGGTCCATGGCGGCTTCCTCGGGCGAGACGCCGCGCTCGGCGGCGACCTCGGCCAGCGTCCGGCCGATGTAGCGGCGGAGCGCTTCGTTCCGGAAGCCGACGAGGAGGGTGCCCTCCGGCCCGGCGGCCCGCAGCAGGTTCTCCCAGTCGTCGGACGGCGTGCGCATCTCGCGGAGGAGGCGGCGCCGGATGGCGGGGTCCCGGAGGCGTTGCCGCCACGCCTCGAAGCCGCCCTCCTGCACCCAGGGGGGCATGGCGGCGTCGAGCCCGGTGGCACCGGCGGTGTAGGTGTACATGTCCGCGGTGATGCGGAGTCCTTCGGCACGGGCGGCCTCCACGCGCGCGATGACGGCATCGAGCTTGGGCCAGTTGTCCCGCCCGGCGGCCTTCAGGTGGTAGATCTCGGCCGGGAGCCCGGCCTCGCGCGCGATGGTGATGAGTTCGTCCACGGCCTCGAGGAGGCGGTTGCCCTCGCTCCGGAGGTGGGAGATGTACATGCCGCCGTAGGCGGCGGCTTCCCGGCTCAGCGCGATGAGCTCGTCGGTGGAAGCATAGAAGGCCGGCGCATAGATGAGCGACGAGCCCAGGCCGAGGGCGCCTTCCTCCATGGCCTGCCGCACGAGCGCCCGCATGCGGTCCAGTTCGTCCGGAGTGGGCGGGCGGTTGGCGTACCCCAGCTCGTGGATGCGCACCGTGGTGGCCCCGACGAACGAGGCAACGTTCGGCGAGACGCCCCGCCGCTCGAGGTGTTCGAGATACTCGCCGAGCGTCGTCCAGGCGACGTCGAACGTGATGTCGGACGGGCCTCGCTTCAGGTCGGCTTTCATCGCCTCGTTGAGCGGGCCCATGGACCAGCCCTCGCCGAAGACCTCGAGCGTGACGCCCTGCCGGATGTCGCTCTGTGCCCGCCCGTCGTGCAGGAGCGATTCGGTGGCCCAGCTGAGCATGTTAATGAAGCCGGGGGCGACGGCCAGGCCGGTCACGTCGAGTTCGGTGCGCCCGCGGGCCCGGCCGAGGTCGCCCACGGCCGCGATGGTGTCGGCGCGGAGGGCCACGTCTCCGGCGAAGGGAGGATTGCCGCTGCCGTCGTAGATCGTCCCTCCCCGGAGGATCAGGTCGTATTCGGGCGCGGGGGTGCAGGCGGCAACGAGCAGGACGGGGAGCATCAGCGTGAACCGGAGCATGGTGTCTCGGGGATGGAAGATCGCAGGGTGGACTCGGGAGGGTTGCAAGCTTGCGGGTTGAAGGGAAGGCAGGCTGAAAATTATGGATTTGCCGTCTTATAGAGATTGGGGAGGTGTGGAGGGGAGGACAAAACCCCGCGCTTTCAAGCCGGGGATGTAGGGACCCCCTCCGCTTCCCGTGAGGGAGTTCTCCGCCGTCTGTAGACGGCGGCACGACCGAAGGGGAACCTTACGCACATAATAGGGGTGCGTGTAACTATGCCCGAGGTGATACGAACATATCGTTACCGCGTCTACCCCAATGCCGAGCAAAGGGACAACCTTGCCCGAACGTTCGGCTGTGCCCGCTGGGTGTACAACTGGGGGCTGGAGCGTAGAACCAACGCCTACCACGGTGAGGGCAAAAGCCTCACCTACAACAGCCTCGCCGTCGAACTCACGCAGATCAAGAAGCAGGAAGAAACACGGTGGCTCGGCGAGGTATCCAGCGTCGTACTTCAGCAATCGCTTCGCAACCTCGAACGTGCCTTCACAAACTTCTTCGAGGGTCGGAGCGGCTACCCCTCCTTCAAACGCAAGCGTGGAAAACAGAGTGCAACGTACGCCAGCAGCGCCTTCCGCTTCGACGCTGAAGCAATGACACTCACGCTGGCGAAGCAGAAGGCACCGCTCAAGATCCGATGGAGCCGGAAGCCGGAGGGCGAGGTCGTCAAGGTGACGGTGACGCTCGATCCGTCGGGTCGCTACCACGTCTGCCTGCATTGCCGGTGCCACGTGGAGCCGCTGCCGCCCGCCGATCCGGGCGGAAAGACAGGCAAGAGCGTCGGTGTCGATCTCGGGCTCAATGACGTGGTTGTGACCTCTGACGGTTTCCGCAGCGGCAACCCCAGGCACCTCCGCAGAGCGTATCGCCGTCTGCGTCGGGCGCAGAAAGCTCTCAGCCGGAAGCAGAAAGGGAGCAACAACTGGGAGAAGCAGCGCCGAAAAGTGGCGAAGCTCCACGCCCGCATTGCTGACCGGCGTAGCGACTTTTAGGCCGCGTGACGCGGCCTGCACAAGCTCACGACCGATCTTGTCAAGAACCACGACGTGATCGCTGTCGAGAGCCTTGCGGTGAAGAATATGCTGAAGAATCGCACCCTTGCTCGCTCCATATCGGGGGCGAGTTGGGGCGAGATCGTACGTCAGCTCGAATACAAGTGCGCGTGGTACGGGCGTACGCTCATCAAGGTAGATCGCTGGTTTCCAAGCAGTAAACGCTGTAGCGCGTGCGGGCACATCCGGGCCGAAATGCCGCTCGCCGTGCGCCGCTGGACCTGCGAGGAGTGCGGCAGCATACACGACCGCGACGAGAACGCGGCGAAGAACATTCTGGCGGTCGGAGCGACCGTTGCAGCCTGTGGAGACCTGAGTAAGACCAGCGCAGCAGGCGATGTATGATCGCCTATTCAGTTGCATGGCATCGGTCGATGAAGCAGGAATCTCCCGCTTTCAAGCGCTTACCTTTACCCACAAGTGCCGTGAGATTAGCAGAAGGATGCTGATCAAATAACCTTTTACCCCATCGAAGCCATTGAAGAGGAGCCCCCCGATGGATACGGAAGCAATCCCAGACCTCCCTGAGGTCGATGAACTCTCCACCTGGCTTGTGCATGAATTGCACGACATGGCGCTGGGCGACAAGCGCCTGGACCGGCGACTGCTCGACACCGGCGCCAAACTGGCGGCCAGGCCTTCGGTGTCGATCAATCAGGCCTGTGCGGATTGGGCCGACACCAAGGCCGCCTACCGGCTCTTCGACAATGCCAAAACGACCGCCGAGAAGATCCGGGCGCCCCATTATCGCCGTACGCGGGAGCGGGCCCAGGGGCACAAACGGCTCTTTGCCATTCAGGATACGACCTACCTGAACTATACCCATCATCCCAGTACAAAGGGGCTCGGACCCATCGGCACCGCGCAGCAGAACCTGTCCGGCATAGTCATGCACACCAGCCTGCTCATGACCGAGCAGGGCCTTCCGCTCGGATTGGCCGGTCAGGCCATCTGGGTGCGCCCCCCCACGATGCACCAGCGCACCGCAGACGAACGACGCAAGCTGCCCATCGAAGAGAAGGAAAGTTCCAAGTGGCTCCAGGCCCTGCAACAGACCCAGGCCGTCGTTCCCCCCGAGGCCCAGCTCATCACCATCGGCGACAGCGAGTCCGACCTTTTTGAGCTTTTTCACCAGGCCCGCACCCTGGAGACCGACCTGCTGGTGCGAGCCGCCCAGAACCGCTCCGTCTGTGCACCCGAAGTGGGGCGGCTCTGGGAGGTGATGGGCCGGCAAGCGGCGTGCGGGCAGTTGCAGGTGCTCGTCCCCGCCCGCAAAGGGAAGCCGAAACGCCAGGCCTCGGTCACGGTGCGCTTTGCGCCTGTGAGCTTGAAAGCCCCTCGGCACCTGCGCAAAAAGATGGGCGATATGCCGCTCTATGCGGTGCTGGTGCAAGAGGAGGCCCCGCCCGCGGAGGACCCGCCTTTGTGCTGGCTTCTTTTGAGCACGGTGCCGGTGCATCGTTTTGCCGACGCCGTGGAGCGGATCCGGTGGTACGGCCTGCGCTGGCAGATTGAGGTCTATCACAAGGTGCTCAAATCGGGATGCCGTGTGGAAAAAGCCCCGTTGGCCGGCGTGGAGCGTCTGATGCCCTATCTGGCCCTGTTCAGCATCATAGCCTGGCGTCTTTTCTGGATGACCCTGGTGGCCCGTCATGCGCCTGATGTGCCCTGCACGCTGGTGCTGGCCGAGCATGAGTGGCGGGCTCTGTATGCCTTCCACCACAAGACGCAGCAGGTGCCTGCCCGGCCGCCCACGGTGGGCCAGGTGGTCCTGTGGATCGCCCGGCTGGGCGGCTTTCTGGCTCGCAAAAGCGATGGGCCTCCGGGTGTCACTGTGCTCTGGCGCGGCTGGCAACGTCTCACCGATATCGCCTCCGCCTGGCTCGTCTTTCACCCCTCCTGATTTGTGGGTAAAGGTAAGCTTTCAAGCGGGGGAGGCTCAAGTGTGCCTTTGTGTCTTCGAGGCAACCGGATCGGGCGTGTGACGTGTTCCTGTGTCCGCCGGAGGCCGTGCGTCCTCGACGGGCGCACCCGGTACGTGCGGGACCTTCGTTCGGTGTGCGAGACCGCTTTCCCCGTGCAGCGCGGGGCGGTCATGGCCGCACGGCGATGTGGATACGGCGGTTGCGGCGGCGGCCGAGCGGGTCGTCGTTGCGGGCCACCGGGCGCGTGTCTCCGTAGGCGACGATCTCGAAGCGTGCCGGCTCGATGCCGGCGGCTTCGACGAGGTGACGCACCACGGCGGCGGCGCGGGCGGCGGACAGTTCCCAGTTGCTCGGGTAGACGGCCCGGAGGGCGGGACCCGGCGGGATGCTGTCCGCATGGCCCTCGACGCGGAAGGAGCGGTCGGCATACCGGACCTGCAGGGTCTCGGCGAGGGCGGTGAGACGCCTGCGGCCTCCTTCGGTGAGCGTGGCGGTGCCGGGGGCAAAGAGGTCGTCTACGAGCAGGGTGGCCACGCCGGCGCCGCCGTCGCGGCAGGTGGCCAGCAGGTACTCCAGCCGGTTGATACGCGCCCGCAGGGCCTCCATGTCCCGCGCGTATTGCCCGGAGCGTACGGCCTCGTAGAAGGCGAGGGAGTCTTCGAGGGCGAGGCGCTCCGCCTGGTAGGCCGCATTCACCGTGCGAAGCGAATCTATGACGGCTTCCTGCCGGGCCAGGCGGGGCGACACACACCCCGTCATCAGGAGCAGCGACAGGCAGGCCGTTGCCGGAAGGATGCGTAGCATGGGGCCAGAGGAAACGTTGGAAAAGCAAAGCGCCCGGCACCAGAAGGGAACCGGACGCTTCAGGATAGCTGAGAGGGAGGGTCAGCTATGTATGGTTAATAATTTCGCCATCCCGAAGGAACGATGCAACCCTTCGGGCGAAAAATACACCTCCGGCCCGGGTGCGGTCCAGCGTCGCCGCGGGTCGTTTTCCCTTCAGCCTCTCCGTTCCTTTAACGCCAGCGTCATGACTTCCCCCCTCTTCCGTCTGGCAGTGGGCGCCGTGCTCTGCTGCCTGAGCGTGCCCGCCGGTGCACAGATCCTCAGCCGCCCGGATTACGATGCGGCGGCCCGGGCCAAAGGCGCCACCCTGCAGGCGGTCACCGGGGCGGAGGTGCGTTGCGCCGGCGGCGTTGCGGCCGGCTTTCCGTGCAGCGAGGTCAACCTGCTCAGCTTTTTGCCCATCGCCGACCTCGGCGGGCAGGCCGGGGTCAACCTGAACGACATCTGGGGCTGGACCGACCCGGCGAGCGGGCGCGAGTTCGCCCTCGTCGGCCGCACGGACGGGACGGCGTTCGTCGAGGTCACGGACCCCGTCAACCCCGTTTATCTCGGGTCCCTGCCCCTGCACGCGGGAGCACGGCCGAGCGTCTGGCGCGACATCAAGGTGTATGCGGGCCACGCCTATGTCGTGGCCGACGGGGCGGGTGCGCATGGCCTGCAGGTCTTCGACCTGAGCCGCCTGCTGGCGGTCGAGAACCCGCCCGTCACCTTCACCGAGGATGCCCACTACGACGGCTTCGGCAGCGCGCACAACCTCGTCATCAACGAGGCAACCGGCTTTGCCTATGCCGTCGGCCTCAGCTTCGGCGGCGCGACGTGCGGCGGCGGCTTTCACATCGTCGACATCCGCGAGCCGAAGAACCCGCAGTTCGCCGGCTGCTTCGCCGACTTCGACACCCGGCGCGGCTACACGCACGACGCGCAGTGCGTCCTCTACCACGGGCCGGACGCCGAGCATCGGGGCAAAGAGATCTGCATCGGCTCGAACGAAGACAAGATCACCCTGGTCGATATGAGCGACAAGGCGCAGCCCCGCGTCATCGCCAACGCCGGCTATCCGAACGCGGCCTACACGCACCAGGGCTGGCTCACCGAAGACCACCGCTACTTTCTCCTCGACGACGAGCTGGACGAGCGGCAGGGCGGGGGCGCAGGCACGCGCACCCTCATCTGGGACCTGACCGACCTCGACGACCCCCTGCTTCTCACCGAATACATCGCATCGCAGCCCTCCATCGACCACAACCAGTACGTCCGGGGGCACTATGCTTTTCAGGCCAACTACACCAGCGGCCTGCGCATCCTCGATCTCCACGATATCACGGCACCCCGGGAGGTGGCCTTCTTTGACACGTATGCCCCGGACGACGGGATCAGCTTTCGCGGAGCCTGGAGCGTCTATCCCTTCTTCCCGAGCGGTACGCTCGTCGTCAGCAGCATCGGGGAGGGCTTGTTCGCGCTGCGGTCGCCGGTGGTGGCCGAGCCGGTGGAAGTGCCGGACGGGCCGGTGCGGATGGAGGTCTACCCGAACCCGTCCGGCGGGGCCGTCACCGTGGCGTTCGTGCTGGCGGATACGCAGCACGTCGAGGTGGCCGTCTTCGATGCGGCCGGGCGCCGGGTGGCGACGCTGCATCGCGGGGTGCTTCCGGCGGGGGTGCGGCACCGTTTCGCGTTCGACGGGCAGGGGCTTGCCGGCGGGGCCTACCTCGTCCGGATCGAGGGGGCGCATTTCGCCGAGACGCGTCCCTTCGCGCGTGTCCGGTAGGGCCGGTCAGAGCACGTACTTCACCAGCACGAACCCACCGATGAGCAACGCCGTAAAGGCGATGGCGAGCAGGTTGAAGTAGCGGTCGATGAAAGCCCGGATGGGTGCGCCGAAGCGCCAGATGAGCCCGGCCACGAGGAGGAAGCGGGCCGTGCGGCTGACGGCCGAGGCGAGCACGAAGAGCGGAAAGCTGACGTCGAAGGCGCCGGCGCTGATGGTGAAGACCTTGTAGGGGATCGGCGTGAAGCCGGCGGTGAAGATGATGACGAACCCCCAGGCTTCGAACTGCTCGCCGAGGCGGTGGTAGAGTGCGGGGTCGAAGCCCGGGATGTGGTTGAAGAAGAAGTGGGCCACCGGGGTGAAGCCGTCGCCGGCGAGCCAGAGGAAGTGGCCGAGGGCGTAGCCGGCCATGCCGCCCAGGAGGGAGGCCACGCTGCAGATCAGGGCGAACCAGAGGGCTTTGTTGCGGTTGCCCAGCGCCAGCGCGATCAGGAGCACGTCGGGCGGCACGGGGAAGAACATCGACTCCGTGAAGGCCAGCGCAAAGAGGGCTGTCGCGCCGTGGGGCGTCTCGGCCCAGTGGAGTACCCAGTCGTAGAGGCGTCGTAGCCAGGTCATGCCGGTGCGGCGGCTGGTGCCGGTTCAGCGGGTGTGGCCATGGAGGCGGGGGAACATGAAAAAGGGCAGGCAAAGAGGTGCCTGCCCCGGCGGCGAAGTTTGGGGGGAAGATCCCGCCGCTTCAGGAGTCGAGGTCGAGGAGGCGGCGGATGCGGGCATCCCGGTAGAGTTCCGGGTAGATCTGGCGAAACTCTTCCTTCTTTTTGGGATCGAGGCAGAAGGCCATCTTGAGCGAGCGGATGCTTTCTTCCGAGCGGCCGAGGGCGAAGAGGGCTTTGGCCTGCTGGAAGTAGACGCCGGCCCAGTCCGGTTTGAGGCGGAGGGCGCGGCCGTAGGCTTCGAGGGCCTCCTCGGCGCGCCGGGCTTCGAAGAGGGTTTCGGCGTAGTCGAGCCAGGCCTCGCGGTTGTCCGGTGCCAGGCGCACGACGGTGCGGTAGGCGGAGAGGGCTTCGCTGAGGCGGCCCAGGTTGTAGGCGCAGTCGGCCTTGGCGTACCAGTATTCGGGGGTGTCCGGGCTGAGGACGATGGCGCGGTTGAAGTACGTGAGGGCTTCCTCGTAGTGTTCGAGGGCATCGTAGCAGCACCCCAGCCCGTACCAGGCCTCGGCATAGGTGTCATCCTCTTCGAGGGCCCGCTGGAAGTACTCGATCGCCTTGTCGTAGTGTTTCAGCTCCTCATAGGCGAGGGCGATGTTATAGAAGGTGGCCGTGTCGCCGCCTTCCAGCTCGATGACGCGCAGGTAGCTCTCGATGGCCTCGGGGAGGGCGCCGAGGTTGGCCAGCGCGTTGCCGCGGTTGTAGTAGGCCGAGGCGAAGTCCTCACAGATGAGGATCGCCATGTCGTAGGACGAGACGGCTTCCTCGTAGCGGCCGAGGCGGTTGAGCACGATGCCGCGGTTGTACCAGGCGTCGTGCGAGTAGGGGTCCACCTCCAGGTGCCGGTCGTAGCAGGCGATGCTGCGCTCGTCCTCGCCCAGGCGGTCGTAGCAATAGCCGAGCTCGTACCAGACCTCCGGGTGTTCGGGGTTCCGCTCGGCGCACCGGTTGAAGGCCTCGACCGCTTCCTCGAGGCGGTTCATGCGCTCGAGGGCCACGCCCCGGTTGAAGAGGGCTTCGTCGTTGAGGGGGTCGATCTCGAGCGCGGCGTCGTAGGCTTCGAGGGCCTCCTCGCCCCGGTCGAGGCTGTCCAGCGTGATGCCCCGGTTGATCAGCGTCTCGGTGTCGACGGGGTTGAGCGTCAGGGCACGTTCATAGGCTTCGAGGGCTTCCTCATGCCGGCCGAGGTTGTTCAGCAGGATCCCCCGCCGCATCCAGCCGTCGGACGAAAAGGGGTACATCTCGAGCAACCGGTCGATGACCCGCAGCGCATCCTCGAAGCGCCCTTCTTCGAAATAGTAGGAGGCGATGTCTTCCAGCGTGTCGGAGTCGAAATATGCGTTCTCGCCCTGCGCTTCGAACGAGGCGACCAGCTCCTCGAGTCGCGTCTCCCCCGGAAAGTCTTCGAAATCCTCGAATTCGAAGTCGAACATGCTCATAAAATACCGCTAAAGGCTGCGTGCTCGGACAGGCTGAAGAGCTTAAAAGCCAGAATGCCCAAAAGGTTCGGCCTTCCGTTAATTATACTTGGAGATTGTGCAATTTGCAAGAAGCCGCGCCGGGGATCCTCTATACTATAACGAGGGATTTTTAGATTCTCGCTTTCCCGGGCCTGACGTTATAGCGTTGGTCCATGCTATTGAAGGCGTCGGTGTGCAGCGCGATGTAGCCGCACCCTTCACGGGTGCGCCCCCTGGCCCACAGGAGAGCCCGGACCGACGGGACGCGTTGCGCGTCCAGATCCGCGGCTACACGTGAGCCGTTCGCTAAGGGTAGCCATGCCCTCAATAACCACGACCTCCGCTATATGCGTCTGATGGGCCCGGGGCGCGGTCGTCGTCGGGGTGCCGGTGCCCGGCAGGAAGGTCTGTATTATGCTGGTTTCGTTCGAAGGGATCGACGGGAGCGGGAAGAGCACGCAGGCGCGCTTGCTGGCTGCCCGCCTGGAGGCGGCGGGGATCCCGGTGTTGCTGGTCCGGGAGCCGGGGGGCACGGCCCTCTCGGAACGGGTGCGGGCCCTGTTGCTCGATCCGGCGCTTCACATCGTCCCGTTTGCCGAGCTGCTGCTTTTCTCCGCCGCCCGGGCGCAACTGGTGGCCGAGCGCATCCGGCCGGCGCTGGAGGCCGGGCAGGTGGTCCTCTGCGACCGGTTCTACGACTCGAGCACGGCCTATCAGGGCGGCGGGCACCGCGTCGAAAGCCTGGCCTGGCTCCGGGATTTCCATGCCCGGGTGACCGGCGGGCTGCGCCCGGACCGCACCTACCTCCTCGACGTGCCGCCCGCCGTGGCCCGTCGCCGCCGGAGCGACCGCGGCACCGACCGCATGGAGGCCGCCGGTGAAGCGTTTTTCGAACGGGTGGCGACCACCTATGCCCGGCTCGCCGAGGACGAACCCGAACGCTTCCTGCACCTCGACGGTACCCGCCCGCCCGAGGCCGTTCACGCGCAGATCTGGGCGGATCTGCTGCCCCGCCTTGCGGACCGGCGCGGAACACCCGTATCCGGAAGCGGTTCACCGGGTTAAAGAGCGGCAGGCCTGCCGCTCTTTGCCTGCCCTCACGTGTCGATACCCGCCATGCCCGCTTTGCCGCAGCAAAAGATCGACGAAGTACGACGCCTCTTCAGCGCTTATCTCAAAGAGCACAACCAGCGCCAGACGCCGGAGCGCTTCGCCATCCTGGATGAGGTCTATGCCTCGGACGACCACTTCGACGCCGACGAGCTCTACCTGCGCCTCAAGCAAAAGGGGATCCGGGTCAGTCGGGCCACCGTCTACAACACGCTCGACCTGTTGATCGATTGCAACCTGGTGGTGCGGCACCAGTTCGGCAGCAAGCAGGCCAAGTACGAGCGGGCCTACAGCTACTGGCAGCATGACCACCTCATCTGCCTGGATTGCAACGAACTGTTCGAGTTTTGCGACCCCCGCATCCAGAGCATACAGGAGATGGTCGCCGAAATCTTCGGGTTCGAGATCACCCATCACTCGCTGCACATGTACGGCCATTGCCGGCGGGAGGCCTGCCCGAACCGCCCGGTCGAGGCGGC
>NZ_CP076718.1:2530188-2724597 GCF_011682235.2 Rhodocaloribacter litoris
GTTGAAAAAGGCTCGGATGACCTGAGGGTAGGGGTGAAAGGCCAATCAAACCCGGAGATAGCTCGTACTCCCCGAAATGTATTTAGGTACAGCGTCACGGTAGTCTGCTGGAGGTAGAGCACTGATAGGGCTAGGGCCCTTCACCGGGTACCAAACCCTGACAAACTCCGAATGCCGGCAGTACGGTCCGTGGCAGTGAGGGCGCGGGTGATAAGATCCGTGTCCGAGAGGGAAACAACCCAGACCGACAGCTAAGGTCCCCAAGTCCAGGCTAAGTTGAGCAAAGGGGGTCGGACTGCTTAGACAACCAGGATGTTGGCTTAGAAGCAGCCATTCATTTAAAGAGTGCGTAATAGCTCACTGGTCGAGCGGTCCGGCATCGAAAATTTGCGGGCATCAAGTCTGGCACCGAAGCTTCGGATTCAATCGATTCGTCGATTGAGTGGTAGGGGAGCATTCCAGCGGCGCCGAAGCCATCGCGCGAGCGGTGGTGGAGCTTCTGGAAAAGAAAATGTAGGTATGAGTAACGATAAGACGGGCGAGAAACCCGTCCGCCGTAAGCCTAAGGGTTCCTGATCAACGCTAATCGGATCAGGGTTAGTCGGGACCTAAGCCGAGGCCGAAAGGCGTAGGCGATGGAAAACGGGTCAACATTCCCGTACCACCCGAAGACGTTAACGTAAGGCGTGACGCAGAAGCGTAAGGCCCGCGCACAGACGGATGTGCGTTGAAGCACGTAGGCCGGGAAGTAGGCAAATCCGCTTCCCACACAGGCTGAAATGCGACAGTAGGGGGAACCGTCAGGGGAACCCATAGAGGCCCCAAGCCCGCTGCCGAGAAAAGCGTCGTACGTTGTCGAGGGTGCCCGTACCGCAAACCGACACAGGTAGGCAAGGAGAGCATCCTAAGGCGCTCGAGTGATTCACGGTTAAGGAACTCGGCAAAATGGCCCCGTAACTTCGGGAGAAGGGGCGCCTACCCTCACCGGACCGCTTCGGCGGTCCATAAAAGCGAGGGTGGGCCGCAGTGAAACGGCCCAAGCGACTGTTTAACAAAAACACAGCTCTCTGCTAAATCGCAAGATGACGTATAGGGAGTGACACCTGCCCGGTGCCGGAAGGTTAAGGAAGCGTGTTAGCCCTTCGGGGCGAAGCTCGCGACTGAAGCCCCGGTAAACGGCGGCCGTAACTATAACGGTCCTAAGGTAGCAAGGCTGCCTGCCTGCAGGGTAACCTGCAGGGCAAGCCCTGCTGTATGCGGGAACACCCTTAGAGCTGCTTCTACGTCCCCGGGCCTCGGGCCCGGCGTAAAAATGAAGCAGATTGGGCAATCCGCAGGAAACCCACCCCGCGTGGGGATCCTCAGAGGCCATACGCAGGGTATCCAGTCACAGAACGCGGTACCTGTGGGTACCGCGCGGGCCTAAACGAGTCATACCATGCAGCTTACACCCGACTGGGTGGTCGGCTTCGTCGACGGAGAAGGATGCTTCCACGTCGGCTTCACCGAACACCCGGAAATGACCACGGGTTACCAGGTTCTCCCTGAGTTCACCGTGGTTCAGCATCAACGCGACATGCCGGTGCTCTATGCCCTGAAGAAGTTCTTCGGCTTCGGCGTGGTGCGGAAAAACCATGCAGAACGCTATGCCTACCGGGTGCGCAAACTCGCCCACCTGGAGCAACTCTGCGAATTTTTCCTGCACCACCCCCTGAAAACCCGAAAGAACGTGGACTTCAGGAAATTCCGGCGCATCGTCCGGTTGATGCAGGAGAAGCAGCATCTGACGCGGGAAGGGCTGGTCGACATCGTCGCCATCGCGGCCACGATGAACACGGCCCAGCGCCCGCGCCTGGAAGCCATCCAGGCTCGTCTGGCCACTGGATAAAGAGATGGTCCACGCCTGTTGGAAACAACAGGGTTCGCGTGAGCGAAATTCCTTGTCGGGTAAGTTCCGACCTGCACGAATGGTGTAACGACTTGGGCACTGTCTCAACCGTGAGCTCGGTGAAATTGTGGTGCCGGTGAAGACGCCGGCTACCCGCAGCGGGACGGAAAGACCCCGTGCACCTTTACTACAGCTTGGCATTGACTTCGTCCAGAGCATGTGTAGGATAGGCGGGAGACTGTGAAGCGGCGTCGCCAGGCGCCGTGGAGTCGCCCTTGAAATACCGCCCTTGCTCTGGTTGAAGCCTAACCTGCGGCCGTGATCCGGTCGAGGGACAGTGTCAGGTGGGTAGTTTGACTGGGGCGGTCGCCTCCTAAAACGTAACGGAGGCTCCCAAAGGTGCCCTCAGCACGGTCGGTAATCGTGCGCAGAGTGTAAAGGCATAAGGGCGCTTGACTGCGAGACAGACAGGTCGAGCAGGGACGAAAGTCGGGCTTAGTGATCCGGCGGTTCCGCATGGAAGGGCCGTCGCTCAAAGGATAAAAGGTACGCCGGGGATAACAGGCTGATCTCCCCCAAGAGTTCACATCGACGGGGAGGTTTGGCACCTCGATGTCGGCTCGTCGCATCCTGGGGCTGGAGAAGGTCCCAAGGGTTGGGCTGTTCGCCCATTAAAGCGGCACGTGAGCTGGGTTCAGAACGTCGTGAGACAGTTCGGTCCCTATCTGCTGCGGGCGTAGGAGACTTGAGCGGATCTGCTTCCAGTACGAGAGGACCGAAGTGGACGAACCTCTAGTGTACCTGTTGTGGCGCCAGCTGCACCGCAGGGTAGCTATGTTCGGATGGGATAAGCGCTGAAAGCATCTAAGCACGAAACCCACCGCAAGATGAGGTCTCCCCTACGGGTCGTTCTAGATGAGGACGTAGATAGGCGGCAGGTGTACGCACAGTAATGTGTTCAGCCGAGCCGTACTAATTACCCGTGCGACTTGAGCCTTTTGTTTTACCCGCGTCACCTTTCGCACAGGTGCTCGTCACCCACGTGATACCCGCTCGGCGCATTGCGCTCCGGAACATTCCTCATGTCACCCTCTTTGATCTCGGTGACTATAGCGCGGGGGAACCACCTCTTCCCATTCCGAACAGAGAAGTTAAGCCCCGCAGCGCCGATGGTACTGCCTTCATGGTGGGAGAGTAGGTCGTTGCCGAGGTCTCTTTCCTTCGAGAAGCCCTGTCGTCGTCTGACGGCAGGGCTTCTCGCTTTTTGACCAAGGCTTCGCCACCTCCCACCCCGGAACGATCGCCCCCTTTCGTATTTTAAGCCTTCCAACGTCCGACCCTTTGCTGCTCCTGCACGCATGGCCACCACCCTCCTCCGCGATCCCGAAGTCACCCTCGAACTGGCCCTCGAACATGGCCTCACCGAGGAAGAATACGGCTGGATCCTCGAAAAACTGGGGCGCACGCCCACATTCGTCGAACTCGGCATCTATTCCGTGATGTGGAGCGAGCATTGCTCGTACAAGAACTCCATCGCGGTGCTGAAGACGCTCCCGCGCGAGGGGGGCGCCCTGCTCGTGGGCGCGGGCGAGGAGAACGCCGGCCTCGTCGACATCGGCGATGGGCTGGCGGTGGCCTTCAAGATCGAAAGCCACAACCACCCCTCGGCCGTCGAGCCCTACCAGGGCGCGGCCACGGGCGTCGGCGGCATCCAGCGCGACATTTTCACCATGGGCGCCCGGCCCATCGCCTCCCTCAACTCGCTCCGCTTCGGCCCGCTCGAAAGCCCCCGCGTGCGCTACCTCGTCGACGGCGTCGTGCGCGGCATCGGCGACTACGGCAATGCCTTCGGCGTACCCACCGTGGCCGGCGAGGTCTACTTCGACCCCGCCTACGAGGGCAACCCGCTCGTCAACGCCATGAGTGTGGGCGTCGTGAAGGTGGGACAGACGGCCTCCGCCATCGCCACGGGCGTCGGCAACCCGGTCTACATCGTCGGCTCGGCCACCGGGCGCGACGGCATCCACGGTGCCACCTTCGCCTCGGAGGAGATCTCCGAGGCGAGCGAGGCCAAACGCCCCAGCGTGCAGGTGGGCGACCCCTTCACCGAAAAGCTGCTCCTCGAGGCCACGCTCGAAGTCATCCGGGCCGGCGTGGTCGTGGGTATCCAGGACATGGGCGCCGCCGGGCTGACGTGCTCCTCGTGCGAGATGAGCGCCAAGGGCGGCTGTGGCATGGTGCTCCACGTCGACCGCGTGCCCATGCGCGAGGAAGGCATGACGCCCTACGAGGTGATGCTCTCCGAGAGCCAGGAGCGGATGCTCATCGTCTGCCAGAAGGGCAGGGAGGCCGAACTGGAGGCCATCTTCGCGAAGTGGGACCTCCACGCCGTGCAGATCGGCGAGGTCACCGGCGACGGGCGCGTGAAGGTCTACTGGCACGGTGAGCTGGTGGCCGACGTGCCCGCCGAACACCTGGTCCTCGGCGGCGGCGCCCCGGTCTACTACCGCGAGACGCGCCGCCCCGCCTACCTCGACGAGACCGCCGCCTTCGACGTCGCCACGGTGCCGGACGTGGCCCCCGGCGCGGCCGGCGACGTGCTCCTGCGCCTGCTCGGCGCGCCCAACATCGCCTCGAAGCGGTGGGTGTTCGAGCAGTACGACCACATGGTGCGCACCAACACCGTCGCCGGGCCGGGCCCGACCGACGCCGCCGTCATCCGCCTCAAGGGCACCCGGAAGGGGCTGGCCGTCAAGACCGACTGCAACGGGCGCTACGTCTACCTGAACCCCCGGCGCGGCGGGCAGATCGCCGTGGCCGAAGCGGCCCGCAACGTCGTCTGCGCCGGCGGCAAGCCGCTCGCCATCACGAACTGCCTCAACTTCGGCAACCCGTACAAGCCGGAAGTCTACTGGGTCTTCAAGGAGGCCGTCGGCGGGATGGGCGACGCCTGCCGGGTCTTCGATACGCCCGTCACGGGCGGCAACGTGTCGTTCTACAACGAGAACCCGAACGGCGCCGTCTTTCCGACGCCCACCATCGGGATGCTCGGCCTGGTGGAAGACGTGGCGGCGCACACTACGACGGCCGCCCTGAAGGCCGCGGGCGACGTCGCCTTCCTGCTTACCCCGGCCGCCTGGACGCACCGCGACGACCTGGGCGGGTCGGAGTACCTGGCCTGCATCCACGGCCGCACCGCCGGCGACGCCCCGCATCTGGATCTGCAGGAGGAAAAAGCCGTACAGGAGGCGATGCTGGCGCTCATCCGCGCCGGCCTCGTCCGCAGCGCGCACGACGTCTCGGACGGCGGGCTGGCCGTCTGCCTGGCCGAGAGCGTGCTCTTCTCGGACGGCCTCGGCCTGCGGGTGGACGTCTCCGCCCCCGGCCTGCGCCGCGACGCCGTCCTCTTCGGCGAGGCCCAGTCGCGCATCGTCTTCACCGTGGCGCCGGACCGCCTGGCCGACGTGGCGGCGCTGCTCGAAGGCCGCCCCGTGCGGGCCACCCGCCTGGGCGAGGTGACCGCCACCGGGCGCCTGACGCTGGCGCTCGACGGCACGACGGTCCTCGACCTGACGCGGGCCCAGATGGCCGACCCCTACGAAAACGCCCTGCCGGCCCGCCTGAACGCACCGGTGGCCGGCTGACCCTGCCCTCATCTGGTATGTTGCTTGCTCTGACCGGCGACGATCCCGCGGGGAAACCCCGGCTGCCGGCCCTCGTGTAACGGGGGGCCGCTCGTTTAAACAAACAAGCGATATGCTTCCACCAAGACCGAAGAAAACTATGGCACAGAACGCCAAATACGTGACGGTGACCGACAGCACCTTCCAGGATGAAGTGTTGAACGCCGACGTGCCCGTGCTCGTCGACTTCTGGGCGACCTGGTGCGGGCCCTGCCGGGTCATCGCGCCGGTGATCGAGCAGCTGGCCGAGGAGTTCGAGGGCCGTGCCAAGGTGGCCAAGATGGATGTGGACCATAACCCGCAGACGCCGATGGCCTATGGCATCCGCTCCATCCCGACCCTGCTGTTCTTCAAAGACGGCAAAGTGGTCGATCAGATGATCGGGGGCTCCCCTTCGATGAAGAAGGCGCTGGCGGCCAAGCTCGAAGCCCTCACGGCACAGACAACGGCCTGAACGGCACGCGGCGGCGCGGCCGCCTGCCGTCCGTTCTTTTGCCCGGAGGAAAGGCTTGTCCTCTTCTCCGGGCCTTTTTTCGGCGATGCCATGACGCCATCCACCTCCAATCTGGAACGGACCATGACACGATCCTCCCGCTCGCAGGAGACGCCAGACCTTACCCCCTTCGACGGGATCGACTTCTCGAACGCCGAGCACCGGCACGTCGTCATCATCGGGACGGGGCCGGCAGGGCTGACGGCCGCGCTCTACGCTGCGCGGGCCAACCTGGAGCCGCTCGTCTACCAGGGACCCGAACCGGGCGGCCAGCTCACGACCACAACCGACGTCGAGAACTATCCGGGCTTTCCCGATGGTATCCTGGGGCCGGAACTGATGCAGCGCTTCGAGCAGCAGGCCGCCCGGTTCGGCGCCGAACTGCGCTGGGGGCTGATCACCGCCGTCGATTTCTCGCGCCGTCCCTTCCGGCTGATCGCGGACGAAACGACCCCCCTGCTGGCCGACACCGTCATCATTGCCACCGGCGCTTCGGCCAAATACCTGGGGCTGCCCAACGAGAAGCGCCTCCTCGGGCGCGGCGTCTCGGCCTGCGCCACCTGCGACGGCGCGTTCTTCCGGGGCGAGGAGGTGGCCGTCGTCGGCGGGGGGGATACGGCCATGGAGGAGGCCCTCTTCCTTACCCGCTTCGCCACCCGCGTCCACGTCATCCACCGGCGCGACGAGCTCCGGGCCTCGAAGATCATGCAGGAGCGGGCGTTCAAAAACGAGAAGATCGTGTTCGTCTGGAACACCGTGGTGACGGACGTGCTCGGTGAGAACGAGGTCGAAGGGCTGGCCCTGATGAACACGCAGACGGGCGAGACGTCCACGCTGCCCGTCAAGGGGCTCTTCATCGCCATCGGGCACAAGCCGAACACGGAAATCTTTCGGGGCTGGCTCGACATGGATGACCTCGGCTACATCCGCACGAAGCCGGGTACGTCGTACACGAACATTCCCGGTGTCTTCGCCAGCGGTGACGCGCAGGACCACGTCTACCGCCAGGCCGTGACGGCGGCCGGGACCGGCTGCATGGCGGCCATCGATGCGGAACGTTTCCTGGCCGCCGAGGCCCACGCCGCCGCAGGGGCGCCGGCCGCCACCGCTTCAACTTCCTGAAACCCCGCCGGGGACGCTGAACGCGGCGAGCAGGTAGGCCGCCGCCGCGGCCACCATGACGGCCGCGAAGCCTGCTTCCACGGCGAGCAGGGTGGCCAGCGCCGTGCTGACGACCGAGAGGCAGCCGTTGATGCCCCACGCCCAGGGGACGTGCCCGGCCCGGTGCCGGGCCAGCCGTCGCAGGCCGAGCGGAAAGGGGAAACCCATCACAAAGGCCGGCGGGGCCAGCAGCAACAGCGTCACGAGCGCCTTGAGGCCCGGTGCCAGGGCGATGGTCGCCCCGAGCAGCGGCGGGAGCACAACGACGTAGAGGAAGAGCAGCAGGGCAATCAACCCGGCTACCCTGCGGAGCAGCGGAGGGCGGGGCGTGAAGCGCTCGGAGACATAGCTGCCGGCGCCGGAGCAGATCAGGATCACGCTGATCACGGCGGCGGCAGCGTAGAGCGGGGTGCCCAGGTAGAGCGTGAATTGCTGGATGAGTACCATCTCGACGAACAGGTAGCCGAGCCCGAGGCCGCCGAAATAGAGCAGGGTGCCCGGTTTGCCGGGCTCGCGCCAGCCAAGGCGCCACAGCGGCAACAGGATCAGGAGCATGGCGGCGGCGACGAGCTGGAGCAGGGTCAGGCCCACCACCAGCAGGCCCAACTCCAGAAAGGGCACCGTCCGCTCGCCGAACTGGGCGGCCAGGTGTGGCAGGCTACGCCATCGGACGAACTGGTCGAAGTACGGGCGGTTGTCGGTTGCCGGGCGCACGCGGAAGGCATAGGTCGCGTAGAAGTGTTCCCTCGGCACGTGCCCGTCGCGTGCAGGAGCGAGCAGGGTGTCCACGTAAGCGAAGAAACGGTCGTCCTGCAGGCGATTGTACTGGGCGTGCTCCGGGGGTCTCAGGGTTGCCGGCAGCACGGGATCGAAGCCGAGGCGGTCGGCGAACCGGCGGACGCGCTCCGGGGCATCCGGGGGCAGGGGCGAGCGCGTCAGGACGAAGGTGATGGTGCCCCAGCCCCGGACAGCGGCCAGGTGCCGTTCGGGCGGGCTGGCGCCTTCGGCCTGGAGCACCTCGACGAGCGTGGCCAGGAGGCGAAGCGGGTGACGGTACGGATAGTCCAGCCAGGTCGAAAGGGCCAGGGCACCGTGCGGTCGTAGCCGGTGCCACATGGTGCGCAGGGCCTCTTTCGTCAGGGTGTACTGCTCCTGCAACGCCGAGAAACCGACCGTTCCGCCGAAGGCCCCCGTGGTAGGCAGGACGATCAGGTCGTAGGTCGCGGTGTCGGCGGCCAGGAAGGCGCGTGGCTCGGCGACGCGCACGGCCAGCGCCGGGTGGTGAAACAGCGAGTCGGTGCGGGCGGCCAGCTCGTGCCGCATCAGGTCGACCGCAGCCCGGTTGGGCTCGACCGCCGTCACGTGCCCGGCGCCGTTGGTCAGTGCCTGGGCCACGCGTTCTCCCGTGCGTGCCTCCAGCACGAGCACCCACTCGCGCGGCCCGAGCGCATACGGCAGGGCCGACGTGGTGAAGTCGAGCAGGTGCGTGGTGTCCGTGCGCGACCAGGCGGTCACGGCACCGAACCAGTTGCCGTTGTTGAAGACCGCCTCCTGGGGCGGGACGGTTCCGGTGTAGGACAGGCTCAGGCCGGGAGCATGTCGCAGGGCCGGCGAGGCGACTACCTGGAGGAAGCCGTGCGGGCTGCTTCGTGCGAGCACGATGCGCGCCTCCGGCAAGGCCAGGGTGCGGCTCAGGTCCTTGTATTCGGAAAGGACGAGGCGGGGCGGCCGGAGGAGAAAGCACAGCGACAGCGCCCCGCCGGCCAGGGCGGCCAGCCGGAACGCCCTCCGGTGCCGCCGGGGCCGGACGACCAGGGCGGCCGCGACGGGGAAAAGGGCAACCAGGGCCGGCAGGGCCGGTGGGGCGGCCACATGCAGCAGCACCACGGCCACGAGCCCCCCCAGCCCGGAGCCCAGCAGGTTGGCGAAGTAATAGGTGCCCACCTGCGCGGCATACCACACGAAGACGAGACCGATCGCAAGTGCGCCCAGAAAGAAGGGAATGAAGAAAAGCAGGTAGGTGACGGCCAGCGACCCGGCGTGAGCGGCATCGACAAAGAGCAGGTAGGCATCGAAGCGGGCGAAGGGCTGCTGGGAGAGACCCGTCACCGTGGCCATCGTGGCCCCGCAGGCCAGCATCAGCACCGGCACCAGCGCCTCGAACCGGCGGAGCATCCACACCCGGGCCAGGGCAATCAGGGTGCCGGCGGCGCCAAAGCCCAGCAGGGCCACCGAAATCACCATGTAGGCAAAATGGTACCACTGCACCAGCGACAGCACCTGCATCAGCACCAGCTGGAAGGCAATCAGGGCGACCGACAGCAGCGCAACCGCTATGTGACCGCGCGTGGAGGCGGCAGGGCGGCACAGGGCGCGACGGGTCGGTGCGGCAGGCATCGGTGGTATGCAGGCGGACTACACCCTCTGGACGTGTGACACGTCCCTCACCCACCCCGGCGGAAGGGGACGAAACGAACGGGTACGAGGCTCTGCGTGGTCACGCGCCCCCGCCGGTCTTTCTCGACAAGCATGAGCGTCTGCGTGCGGAACGGCGAGCCGACCGGGATGACCATCCGGCCGCCCCGCTTGAGCTGGTCGATCAGCGGCGGGGGAATATGCTCCGCGGCCGCCGTGACCACGATGGCATCGAACGGGGCATGGGCTGCCCAGCCCTCGTAGCCGTCGCCCTGCCGGACGCGGACCCGGGTGTAGCCGAGGTCGGCCAGGCGACGGGCGGCGCTTTCGGCCAGCTCCGGCACGATCTCGATCGTGTACACCGTGTCGACGAGCTCGGCCAGCACGGCCGCCTGATAGCCGGAGCCGGTGCCGATCTCAAGGACGCGATGGGACGGCTCCGGGGCCACGAGCGCCGTCATGTAGGCGACGATGAACGGCTGGGAGATCGTCTGCCCGTAGCCGATCGGCAGGGGAAAGTCGTGATACGCGTAGGGACGCTGGTCTTCCGGTACGAACAGGTGACGGGGCACCTTCCGCATGGCCCGTAAGACACCGGGGTGCGTGACCCCCCGCGCCTCGATCTGCTCACGCACCATGCGCGCCCGGCGAGCCGCGTAGTCGGTCGTGTCGACGGGCACGTCGCTGCACAGGAGAAGACCGAGGAGGAACGGCAACATCGGAGGCGGGACAGGGGGCGGGAAGGCCGACGCCTATAAAACCGATGCCCCGTCGTTCTGATCCTCGGGCGGTCCGGCCGCTTTCCTGTGGAGAAGGGGGCCGCAGGGGGTACCGGGGGCACGGCCTGCCGCACAGGCGGTTGGTTTGGCGCGTGCCGGGCCCGGATCTCACTTCCGAAACAGATTTGTGAGCACAAACCAGATGTTTTCCTTTCGCTCACGCAGGCGACGGGTGAAGTAGGGCAGCCACATCCGCCCGTAGGGGACGTAGATCCGCATCCGATAGCCCTCCTGCACGATCTGTACCTGGGTCTCGGGCCGGATGCCGTAGAGCATCTGAAACTCGAACGCGTCGCGATCGATGCTTTTTTCGGCGACGAATCGTTTCGTGGCGTCGATGAGCCGGTCGTCGTGGGTGGCGATGGCCGGATAGCGGCCGTGCAGGAGGAGATGCTGCATGTATTCGATGAACCGTGCCCGGATGTCGTCCATGTTCTGGTAGGCAATGCTCGCCGGTTCCTTGTAGGCTCCCTTGCACAGGCGCACCCGGGCCTTCAGGGCGCACATGCGCTCGACGTCCTGCGCCGTGCGTTTCAGGTAGGCCTGCAGCACGATACCCACGTGGTCCGGGTAGTCCGGGTAGACTTCCTCGAACATCGAGAGGGTGGATTCGGTCACGTCGCTGCCTTCCATGTCGAGCCGGACGAAGATGTCGGTCTGCCGGGCCACGGCCAGCAAGCGCTTCAGGTTGCCAAGCCCGAAGTCGTAGTCGATCTTCTGCCCGATCATGGAGAGCTTGATCGAGATGGTGGCCCGGAGCCCGTGCTCGGCGCGTTCCCGGGAGAGCGTTCGCAGCAGGTCGATGTAGAGGTCGCAGGCTTCGTTGGCCAGTGCCTTCTCGTCGATATATTCTCCAAGCAGATCGAGTGTGACGAGCAGCCCCTTCCGGTTGAGTTCGTGGACGATGGGCAGGGTGCCTTCGAGCGTTTCGGCGGCGACGAAACGACGGGCCAGGATGAACGGAAGCCGCATGCGTATGAATGGCTGGTTGGTACGAACGGGGGCACGAAGGCACCTCGGCCCGGGCGCCCGAAGCGCTTCCGAATATACTGCATTCCCGTGAGGTGCAAAAACGCGACCACCGGCGACCCCGGGCCCGGGAAGACGATTCACATCGCCTTCGCGAAAGCCGGTGAATCAGCCGCCGCGTTGCCGCATTCAACAGGCAAACCAGGGTTGATACGATGGACGTAGCGGATCTGAGAAAGGAATATGGCGGTGCCGGGCTTTCCGAGACCGACGTTGCCGCCGATCCCGTCGAACAGTTTGCCCGCTGGTTCGAGGTGGCCGTGGCGACGGTGCCCGAAGCCAACGCCCTGACGCTGGCGACCGCCTCGCCGGAAGGCCGGCCCTCGGCCCGTATCGTGCTCCTGAAAGGGTTCGACGCCGAGGGCTTTCGGTTCTTCACCAACTACGAGAGCCGGAAAGCCCGTGAACTCGAGGCCAATCCCTGGGCGGCCATGGTCTTCTGGTGGGCCCCGCTGGAACGGCAGGTACGCATCGAAGGGCGAACTCGCCGCCTTCCCGAGCCCGAATCGGACGCCTACTTTCAAAGCCGGCCGCTCGGCAGCCGCCTGGGAGCCTGGGCCTCTCCCCAGAGCCGTCCCCTCCCGGACCGCCGGGTGCTGGAGGAACGCCTGAAGGAGGTCGCGGCCCGCTTTCCGGACGGCAAGGTGCCCCGGCCTCCCTACTGGGGCGGCTACCTGCTCGTCCCGGAGACCTTCGAGTTCTGGCAGGGCCGGCCCAACCGCCTGCACGACCGCCTCCACTACCGCCGCACCCCCGGCGGGACCTGGACGCTCGAACGCCTGGCGCCCTGACGACGCGGAGTGACGGGCCTTTTTCCAGGCATGCCCGATTTTGTGCACCCCGCCCAGAAAGCCCGAAAACGCCGTTTTTATTCCGGAAACCCGAACCGGACAGAGAAATTTTCACCGCGTGGTGGCCGGGGCGTAACAAAGACCTGCCACGGTTCGTAGGGGGGATGCGTCTTACGATGAGTGGTTGGGGGGACCTGGCGATCGATCGCGCACACACGATCGCCGGGCGCCCCCCGCCGCTTTTATGCGGGGGGTGTACCGGCGGCTTCCGGCGCTCCTCCGGAGCCGGGGGAAATGGGACGCGCAGGGCCGCGTTACGCGGACGAACGTCCCCGTTCAGCCGTTTCTCGCCGGCGCAGTCCGAACGACCACGAAACTCGTGTGGCGAACCAGCGTTGCCGTGCCGTCCTGCTCCTCTCGTTTCTTGAGGGCCCGCAACTCCTCCTCCAGCGCCTGTACCCGTTCGCTGTAGGCATAGGTGCGCCGCGTGCCCACGGTGAGCAGATACCCGCCGTATTCGGCCTTCTGCTCCGGTTCTTCCCACAGGGCCGCCAGGATCTCGGGCTGGAGGGTTTCCAGTTCTTCCTGAAGGCGCTTGATCTCGGCCTTGATCTCCAGGTAACGGGTGAGCAGGTTCGGGTCGTCCAGGTAACGTAACATGACGTTCGGGGGACGCGCCTCGCGTCCCTTCAATGTGCGATGGTAGATTCGTGGTTTTGTTTTCCCCGCCTTGCAGGCCGATCCCTCCGGAAAAGAAAGGGCCCGGTCCCCCACCAAAAGACCGGGCCCCCCACATCACCCATCGATGTGCTGAACAGGAGACATGTGCATCGAATTCTTAGACGGCCGGTCCGGGGGTTTTCAGCAGGCGGGTCGGATTTTTTTATCGAAAGTGCCGGTCGGTGTATTCCTCCACCTCTTCGCGGGAGACCACGCGCCAGGTCGGGCTGGTGAGGTGGTGGGAGCCGGTGCGGCGAAAGGTGGCGCGGAGGAACAGTTCCTTGCGCGAGGCGGGACGGGCTCCCTCGAAGGAGAAGGCGCCCCAGTGGAAGATCCAGTAGGCCGCGGCCGGGTCGAGGGCGAAGGAGCGTCCGATCATCTCGGCCAGGTGGCGGGCGTCGGCCACGGTCGTCGGACCCCGGTTCCCGGCCAGTTCCTGTATCACCACGACGTGGGTGCGGTGCGCTTCGGCCGGTGGCATCCGGTAGATGCGCACGCGACAGGTGCCGGCTCCGTCGTATCCCTGCCAGGTGAAGAGGGTGTCCGTCTGGAGCTGGGCCGGTGCCGGGATGGCCGTCATCGCCAGCAGCACCGGCACCAGGCCCGTGAGGCAAAGACGCGGCATGGTGCGGAGGGCGTTCGGCTCGTGCGAGGGCGTGTTTTTCTTTAAAACACATGGTCCACGGTTTTCTAACCTCCGCCAGGGTGTTTTCAGCGCCCCGGGCCGGGATGAGCTGCGGGCGGCGCGGTCTCGACGGGCATCGGTCCGGGCGGGAGGCCGCGTTCCTCCTTGGCCCGCCGCACCATCGCGCGGACGTCCGCCAGGAGCGCCTTCGCGTCGTAGACGATCCCGTCCTTGATGGTCCACTTCACCCCGCCCACGCGCTCGACCGCGCCCGTCTCGTCGTTCAGCTTGATCGCCCCCGTGCCGTAGAGCACCTTGAGGTTCTCGAGAGGGTTCTCCTCGACGACGACCAGGTCGGCCTTTTTGCCGAGTTGCACGCTGCCGATCTCGCGGTCGAGGCCGAGGGCTTCGGCGCCCTTGAGCGTGGCCGACCAGATGACCTCGAGCGGGTGGAAGCCGGCCTCGCGGAGCAGCTCCAGTTCGCGGATGTAGCCGAAGCCGTAGAGCTGGTAGATGAAGCCCGAGTCGCTGCCGGTGGTGACGCGCCCGCCCCGGTTCTTGTACTCGTTGACGAAGGTCATCCAGAGGCGGTAGTTTTCGCGCCAGGCCACCTCGTCCTCGGTGGTCCAGTAGAACCAGTAGGAGCCGTGGGCGCGTCGGCTGGGGCGGTAGAAGTCCCAGAGGGAGGGGAGGGTGTAGTCGGCGTGCCATTCGGCGCGCATGGCCCGCATGAGGTCGCGGCTGGCCTCGTAGATGTTGAACGTCGGGTCGAGGGTGAAGTCGAGGGCCAGGAGCGAATCCATCACGGCGTTCCACTTCGGGCTGAAGGGCGGGGCAGCCTGCTTCCAGAGGCGGCCCGCCTGGCCGAAGCGGTGCTGCTCGTCGAGGTAGTTGTAGTCGAGCGGGTAGTGCTGGACGGTGCGGTCGGTGAAGAGGGCCTCGGGCAGCCCGTACCAGTGCTCCATCGAGCCGAGGCCCCAGGTGGCGGACTGGAGGACGTTGACGCGGGTGACGGCCAGCTGGGCGTGGTGCATGGCTGTGCCCAGGCCCTGCCGGCGGGCCTCGTCGAGGGCGGCCCGCATGATCTCCGGCGGGGCGCCGAAGAACTTGATGCCGTCCATCCCTTTCTCTTTCACGAACCGGACCCATGCGCGGGCATCCTCGGGGGTGACGATGGGGCGGTCCCACCCGGAGCCGAAGGCGGCGTAGGCCACGATGCGGGGGGCGGTGATCTCGTTGCGGGCGCTCTTCTCCCGGTGTTCGAGCGTCCAGTCGAGGCCGTTGCCGCTGCCGGGGTCGCGCACGGTGGTGATGCCGTGGCCCATCCACAGCTTGAAGACGTACTCGGCCGGCGTGCCCTGCGCCTTGCCGCCGATGTGGCCGTGCATGTCCACGAAGCCGGGGAGGATGTACATGCCGTGCACGTCGAGTTCGCGCTCGCCGCCTTCGGGGCGGTCTTCGTCGCGGATGGGCACGCCGGGGTAGCCCACGTTCTTGATCTCGACGATCCGGTCGTGCTCGATGACGATGTCGACGGGGCCGATGGGCGGAGCGCCGGTGCCGTCGATGAGGGTGCCGCCGCGCAGGACGAGGCGCGTGTAGGGACCCTCGCCCTCGGCCCGGGGCGGGGCGGGCGTTATCTGGGCGAAGGCGGGGGCGGCAGCGAACAGGACGACCAGGCTGACGAGAAACGGGCGAAAACGGAACGGATGGGGCATGACACCGGAGAGGTTGGAGACAGGTGGGGTGGGGCCGGGGGCGATGTCGCTTCGCTCCACCGCACCCCGCGCCGGCACGTTCGGGATCTCGAATTTAGGGCTTTGAGGAGGTCCTGTCTACCCCGTCGTCACGGGGCGGCCTGCTGCCGGAAGTACCGGTACGTGGCTTCCTGGGCGCGGAGCCGTGGCGCGTCGCCGGCCGCGACGTAGGCGTTGCGCTGTTCGGCGTCGATGAGGCGGGCCTTCACGTTGTCGGCGAGCTGGAAGCCGAGCAGGGTGTGAAGTTCCCGGCGGAGGGCCGGGTCGTAGACGGGAAAGGCCACCTCGACGCGCCGGTCCATGTTGCGCTGCATCCAGTCCGCCGAGGCCAGGTAGATCGCCGCGTCGCCGTCCTGGTGGAAGACGAAAAGGCGGCTGTGTTCGAGGAAGCGGTCGAGGAGGCTCCGCACGTGGATGTTTTCGCTCAGGCCGGGCAGGCCGGGTTTCAGGCAGCAGATGCCGCGCACGACGGCCTCGACGTGGACGCCGGCCCGGCTCGCGGCATACAGCCGTTCGATGAGGCCCGGGTCTTCCAGGCTGTTCAGCTTGAGCACGATCCCGCCCCGGCGTCCCGCCCGGGCGGCCGCGATTTCCCGGTCGATGAGGGCGTAGAGTTGCTTCCGCAGCGCGAACGGGGCCACGAGCAGGTGCTGCGTGTGGGGTACCTCCACCTCGCCGGTCAGGAAACGGAACACCTCGGCGACCTCGTCGGCCAGGCGCGGGTCGGCTGTCAGCAGGGCCAGGTCGGTGTACAGACGGGCCGTCTTTTCGTTGAAGTTGCCCGTGCTCAGGTACGCATACCGCCGGAGCCCGCCGTCTTCGCGGCGTTCGATGAGGAGCAGCTTGGCGTGGACCTTCAGCCCCGGCAGGCTGTAGTACACGCGCACGCCGGCCTGCATCATCTGTTCGGCCCAGTGCAGGTTGCTTTCCTCGTCGAAGCGGGCCTTCACCTCCACAAAGGCAATGACCGTTTTGCCCGCCCTGGCTGCCCGGATCAGGGTCCGGGCCACGGCCGAGGGCGTGGCAACGCGGTAGAGCGTGACGGCGAGGCGCTCGACCGACGGATCGCCGGCCGCTTCGTCGAGCAGGCGCAGCACCACGTCGAACGACTGGTAGGGAACGTGGAGGAGGTGATCCCGCGTGGCCAGGGCGTCGAAGAGCGACGGGGCCCGCGACAGCACCGGGTGCGGCACCGGCGGCCAGGGCGGGTCGGCCAGATCGTCCCGGCCGAAGCGGGGGAAGGCGAAGCAGTCGTTGAAGTTGTGGTACCGGCCGCCGGGTACCAGGTCTTCGTCGGCCAGATCGAAGTGGTGCTTGAGGAATGTGATGGCGGGGTAAGGCGCCCGCTGGTCGTAGAGGAACCGGGTCGGGAGCCCCCGTTCGCGCTGCTCCAGGCTCTTGCGGATCATCTCCACCAGGTCGCCGGCGAATTCGTCTTCGAGGTAGAGTTCGGCGTCCCGGGAGAGCTTGACCGAGAACGCCTGCCCGACGGTGTGGGCCGGGAAAAGCCGGGGCAGGTTCAGCCGGATGACGTCGTCGAGGAAGAGGACGTGGTGCTCGCCTGCCCGGGCCGGTACTTCGACGAAGCGCGGCAGCGGCGGGCTCGGGATGTCGACCAGCGCATACTGGGGCGGTACCGGGTCGACCGGCGTGTGCGTTCCCGCTGTCCAGAGTTCGACCACCAGGTAAAGCCGGCGGTTCTTCAGGAAGGGCTTCGTGTTGTCTGTCTGGAGCAGGACGGGGTCGATCCGGGGCCGTACCGCTTCCGCAAAGTACACCTCCAGAAAAGCAGCCTGTGCCGGTGTAACCTGCGTCTCGTCCAGCAGGCGAATACCTTCGGTTTCCAGGCCGGGCAGAATCTCCTGGCGGAAGATCTGTCCGAAGGTCTCCTGTTGCGCCGTGACCACCCGGGTGATCTCTTGCAACAGCGCCTCCGGGTCGAAGGCGAGCTTGCGGGCGTGTTGCTTCCCCAGCCGGAGCAGGCTTCGCAGCGAGGCCACGCGCACCTGGAAGAACTCGTCCAGGTTCGAGGAGAAGATGGCCAGGAACTTGAGCCGTTCGAGGAGGGGAACGGTGGGATCCCGGGCTTCCTGCAGGACCCGCCCGTTGAAGGCCAGCCAGCTCAGCTCACGGTTGAAGAGGTGGTCCGGAGACAGGACAGCCATGGCGGCGCGGGCAGGTCGGAAAGGCCAAAGGCCGGCGGCGGGGCGGGCAGGGACACTTTATCGCGCCGTGGTCATGCAAGCAGTGAGGATTTCCACGATCACTTTTTGCGCCGCTGCCCGCCCCGCCGCCGGGGGAGCGGAGGGGGTGGGATTCGAACCCACGGTACCCGAACGGGTACGGCAGTTTTCAAGACTGCTCCATTAAACCACTCTGGCACCCCTCCGGTGGGCCGCTTTTCACGACCGGACGGCCCGCGGGTTTCCGCTGCGATCCCTCGAATTTATGCCGCCCGATTCACCTGTTCAACGGTAACTGTGTGTGCGCCGGGCCGTCCGGTCGGGGCGAAAACGGCGACGCCCGGCCCTCGCAGGGAGAGCCGGGCATCTCGGCGTTACGTCGCGTCGGGCTCAGCCGCAGCCGCTCGACGAGCCGCAGTTCGGGCAGGCGTAGCACGCACCGCTGCGGACGGTGATGGAGCCGCAGTTCGGGCACGGGGGCGCGTCCTCCTGGTTCTTGAACGAGGTGGTGCCGGTTTCGGCTGCGTAGGGATCCGGCGTCGCGGTCTGCCGGGCGTGGGCCCGCTCCGCCGCGGCGAAAAACGCCTCCACGGTGGAGCCCACCAGGGCATCGACCGGCTTTTGCCCGTCTTCGAACATGTCCATCTGCTTCTCGTCGGTCGCCGGGCCGCTGCGGTCGACGACCTCCGCAACGGCCTGCTTAGGGTTTACCGTATCCTCCTCCTTCATCTGCCCGAGAAACTTCAGGGACAGGTAGCGGAAGATGTAGTCCATGATGGACTTGGCGATGGGGATCTGCCGGTTGTTGGTGAACCCGCTCGGCTCGAAGCGCATGTGGCTGAACTTGTTGCACAGGTCTTCGAGCGGCACGCCGTACTGGAGCGCCAGCGAGATCGACGTGGCGAAGGCATCCATGAGCCCGGAGATCGTCGAGCCCTGCTTGGCCATCGTGATGAAGATCTCGCCGGGCATCTTCGTGTCCGGGTAGAGGCCGATGTGCAGGTAGCCCTCGTGGCCGGCGATGGAGAACTTGTGGGCGATGGAGGGCCGCTCGTCCGGCAGGCGCTTGCGCACCGGCTTGTAGACGACCTTTTCGACGACTTTCTCCACGATCTGCGGTTCGTCCTCGGTGGCCATGCCGTCGCCCGAGGCGACCTCCTTCCCTTTCGTGTTGCCGCCGGCGGAGGTCGAAAGGGGCTGGCTTCGCTTCGAGTTTTCGCGGTAGATGGCTACGGCTTTCAGGCCGAGCTTCCACCCCTGCATGTAGGCGTCGGCGATGTCTTCGACGGTGGCCTCTTCGGGGACGTTGATCGTCTTGCTGATCGCCCCGCTGACGAACGGCTGGCAGGCGGCCATCATGCGCAGGTGGCCCAGGTGATGGATCGAGCGCGTGCCCTTGAACGGCTTGAAGGCGCAGTCGAAGACGGGCAGGTGCTCCTCCTTCAGGTCGGGCGCGCCCTCGATGGTGTCGTGCTCGTCGATGTAGGCGATGATGCGGGTGATGGCCGCCTCGTCGTAGCCCAGGCGGTGCAGGGCTTCGGGCACGGTGCGGTTGACGATCTTGAGCATGCCGTCGCCCTTACCGGCGAGCAGCTTGTACTTCACCAGCGCGATGTCCGGCTCGATGCCCGTCGTGTCGCAGTCCATCATAAAGGCGATGGTGTTGTGGCTGATGAACCCGTTAGCCACGTACGTCACGTTCTCGGGCACCGAGAGGTCGTAGGTGAGCTGCTCGCCGCCGTCCTCGTTGGCTTCCACGACGTCGTAGAAGTAGCCCATGTACCGCACCAGCCGCTCGTCCCGTGTCTCCTTGTAGATCTGTTCGAGGCGCTGGCGGGGGACGGCGCCATGGCGCCGCAGCGACAGCAGTACGGCGTCGCGGTGGGTGCTTCCGGCGGGTACCAGCTCCTCGACCAGCGCCCGGTCCACGTAGATGCGGTCGCCTTTGGCACTACCGCGGGTGGCGGCGCCGGCCACGGCCTCCCGTTTCCGCCCGCCGATGAAGCCGATCTCCCGGGCGAAGGCGTCGTTGTAGCCCCGGTTTTTCAGTCGCAGCACGTACGTGGTATCGCCCCGGCCTCCCTGGTCGTGTCGGGTGTGGGTCGGGTAGCCGAGGGCCAGGAGCAGGCTCTGGATCTCCTGTGCGAAGGCTTCGTGGGCGGTGCACAGGGCCGGCACCCCCTCCAAGAGGGTTCCGTCCGCCTCGAAGAGACCCCGCAGGAAGGCCTGGTACACGCCCGGATCGTTGGTGTGCAGGAGGGCGTCCGGGATGAACGGCATGTAGCCCTTGCCGGTGTGGTCGTCGGAGGGCGGTCGCTTGGCGAAGCCGCAGGCCTCCCACCAGAGGACCAGCGGCACCGAATGCACGCCGACCTCGACGTACCCCTGCTTCGGAGTGACGTGGGCCTCGAGCCCGAAGAGCGTCTCCACGAGATACCGGAGCCGTGCCACCACGTCCTCGTCCTGCTCGCTGACGCAGAAGCGGAGGCCTTTGGCGTGCAGGCTACCGTCTCCCATGAAGTAGCCCACCAGTTCGGCCAGATCCGGCGAGACCGTGCGCGGCACGCCGGTGCGGTGGTCGCCGGTCCAGTACAGCTCGCCCAGCGGTGGCAGGGTCACTTCGCGGGGCTCGCCGATGAGGGTGTTCATGGCCATCGGCACGATGTCTCCGGGGGTGATGTCACTGAATCGTTTCCAGACCCAGTGTCCGGTCTCCGGGTCGATGACCTTGATGCGGTGCTGGTGGGTGCCCTGGATGCTGTAGCCTGACCGCGTGCGGATCTTGCGCGTGAGCGCGATGCCGTTGACGTAGAACTTCGTGGCCTCCTTGACGCCTTCGTCCGTGAAGACACGGAACGAGGTGTCCTGCCACGGTGCTCCGTGAGGGTCACCCAGGCTGGTGAGGCGCACCAGTCCCCGGTCGGTCGAGACGAGCGAGCCGCCGACGAGACACCCCGTGGGGGCCAGGACCGTGGCCTGGGCGTTGCGGTAGCCGTGGCGCTCGCCCAGGGCGATCATGCGCGCGGCGCTCTGGCGGGCCGCCTCCTTCAGGTAGGCCGGGCAGCTCGGGTGGATGTCCTCGACGGCCGCCCGGTGCATCCGCATGACCTCGAGCATGGACTCGGCGTTCTCCGGATAGGCCGGGAACGGCCCGATCTTCTTGTTGGCGGCGATTTCGGCCGAGCGGGCATAGGCCTCGCAATGCTCGATGGCCATGATGGCACCGGCCACGGCCCGGCCCTCGTCGCTGTCGTAGGGCAGGCCCATGGCCATCAGCAGTGCGCCCAGGTTGGCGAAGCCGAGGCCGAGCGGGCGCAGCAGGTGCGAGTTGTAGGCGATCTGCTTCGAGGGGTAGCCGGCGTTGTCCACCAGGATCTCCATCGCCGTGATGAAGATGCGCGTGGCCGCCCGGAACCGCTCGACGTCGAACGTGCCGTCCTCCTTCTGGAACTTGCGGAGGTTGAGCGAGGCCAGGTTGCACGCCGTGTTGTCCGGGTGCATGAACTCCGAGCAGTTGTGCACGGCGATGCCGCCGGCGACGAAGTGATCCGTCACGGGCTCGGTCAGGTCGTAGACCGGCTCAACACCAACGAGCTCGATGCTATGAACCGGGTCGGTTTCGGGCGCTTCATCCAGAACCACGAGGGAGGCTCCTTCCCGATGGGCTTTACGGCCGATCATAAGCAGCATAAGCTGCACCTGCGAGGCCAGCTCTTCGGAGTCGTACGTGACGTGTCCGGCCTCGATCACGGGTTGCAGCACGACGCTCAGGCTCTCGGCGCAGAGACGCAGCGCGTCGTCGGAGAGCGTGCTGTCGGGGAGCATGAAGTCGACCGGCTCCTCGTCCGGCAAGGCCGGCACCAGCGCCGCCAGGTAGGCGGCGAGCCGCTCGGCCACGTTCGGCTTCAGACGAACGGTCCCCGGATGCGGCCGCACCAGACGCACGACGTCGTCCTTCGTGAGCTCGCAGGCGGGGACGTCGCCCCGGTTCTCGGTCCAGACGCGGTGGTCGGCGGTGAGCTTGATCGTATAGCCGCTCTGCGTGCGCAGCCGGTACACGGGCTTCGTGCCGGTCTCGATGACCCGTGTGGTGCGGTGCAGCCGGCCGTCCAGACCGACGACGCGCGGCGTCTCACCCACCATGCTGTCGATGCGCCGAAGCCCGTCTTCGGTGGCCACGAGCGTGTCGCCCGTCACGCACGGGTTACTCGAGTTGATCGGGCCGAACGCCTTGACCGTGTTCCAGCGCTGGATGGTGTCTTCGTACTGCAGGCCCGGGTCGCCGCAGATCCAGGTGCCTTCGGCGATCTTCTTCATCAGCGCGCCCGCGTCGATCCGGTCCACGACCTCGCCCGTGGTGACGGCCCGGAGGGCGAACTTCTCTCCGCGCTCGACGGCCTGCATGAACGCGTCCGTCACGCGCACGCTCTGGTTGACGTTCTGGAAGGCGACGCTCCCGTAGGCCGGCCCGTTGAAGGAGCCGTCGTAGCCCTGCTCGATGAGCGCCCAGGCCTTCTTCTCCTCCTCCTGCTTGGCCAGGACGAACTCCTCGATGTCCGGGTGCCAGCAGCGCAGCGTCTGCATGATGGCCGCCCGGCGCGTCTTGCCCCCGCTCTTGATCGTGCCGCCGGTGGCGTCCTGCACCCGCATGAACGAGACGGGGCCGGAGGGCGTGCCACCGCCCGAGAGCTTCTCCTTCGAGGAGCGCAGCTTCGACCAGTCCGCGCCTACGCCCGAGCCGAACTTGAACAGGCGGGCGCTCTCGGCCATGAGCTTCCAGATGTCGTCGATGGAGTCGTCGACGGAGATGATGAAGCAGGCCGAGGCCTGCGGGCGCTCGTACGGGTCGACCTCGACGACCTCCTGCTTCTGGCGGTCCCAGCCGTAGATCGTCTTGCCGCCGGTGTCGCGGACGCCATACCGGTGGAAGAGGCCCACGTTGAACCAGACGGGGCTGTTGAACGAACCGTACTGGTGCAGGCAGAGCCAGGTCAGCTCGTCGTAGAAGCGCTCAGCGTCCTCCTTCGTGGCGAAGTAGTGCTGCTGGAGGCCCCAGTCCGTGATCGTGCGCGTGACGCGGTGGATGAGCTGGCGGAGCGAGCGCTCGCGCCCGCCCCGGGCCGGATCCTCGCCGTTGCGGGCCAGATCCCCGTAGAAATACTTGCTGGCCACCACGTTCGTGGCCAGGGGGCTCCAACTCTTCGGAAACTCGACCCCTTTCTGTTCGAAGACGGCTTCCCCCTTCGGGTTTTTGATGACGGCGTCGCGCGTTTCCCATTCGACCGACTCGAAAGGGTCCTCGCCTTCGGTTGAGAAGACCCGTTCGATGGTCAGGCCCCGGGCCAGTTGCCCGGGTTCGGGGAGCACGACGTCGGGAGCGAGGGGGGCGTCGTTTTTGGAGGCACGCATGGACATAATACCGGTGGTCGTGGTGGTGGAACAATGTGAGGCGAAAGGAGACAGCGCGGCCGGGAAGGGGTGCTTTGCTCGGCGGGCTACGCCGGTCGGTCCGGCGGAGAAAAGGAACGGTTCACGACCCGCAGGCCATAAACCGTCGCAAGGGATTTCCCGAACCGGATCCGCTTCTAATTAAACAGGGCATGAGCCGTTATGCAAGTATTTTTTTTCCACAGGCGGCCGGTGGAAAAAGGGTGCCTGTACGGTGTTTTCGGACCGGAAAAGGGCCGCGGGCGGGGTGTTTTGCGGGTTGTTGAATCCGTTATTGGGAAGGTGAAAAAGTTATCCACATCGGGTGCACACCGGGGCTCAATAACGGCCTCCCGGCCGGCTCAATAACGGTCGCCCGGCCCGCGGCCCGGCACCCCCCCTAGGACTGGCGCCGGGCCGGTGGATCCGCCTTCGCCGCCACGTCCCTCCCCGCCACGGAACAACCCCGTGCCGACCTTGCGTAAAGTTCACACGTGAAGGCCGGATGCGTTTTGTACATTGAACCGATCGCCCGGTGCTGCCTTCCACTTCAATGCGAGCGAACATGATGGACTTCAACGAACGGAGCGCATACCCGCATCCCGACGAGTTCACGGTGATGCGGCCTGAATATACCGAGCTGGAAGACGGGTACTTCCAGGCCACCATCACCATCACCCCGTTCCGCGTGACCGGGCGCAGCGTGACGAAGGCCGGGGCGCGGCGGGCGGCGCTCTACGAGGCCGCCAAGACGTATCGCTCCTATCACCCTTCGTATCGCGTCGAAAGCCCGTACCCGGACGAGTTCGTCGACCAGGAGGGTATCCACTGGCGCCGCGTCCCGGAGGCGCAGCGCGAACAGCTCGGCGACTACGTTTTCATCGATGAGGACGGTGAGGAGGACTACGCCGACATCGAAACCATGCTGATGTGGGATGTGCGTCCCGCTCCCGTCGAGGCCGAGGAGGAAGACGAATAGGGGGCCGGCGGCACCCGTGTCGAAAGCGCCTCGGTGGGATGGCCGGGGCGCTTTTTTGTTGCGCCGGGCGACTCCGGTTCTCCGGGGCGCCGGCCCGCGTTGAAAGGAGGTGTGTCGATATGCCCGGGGCAAGGTCGTCGCGTACAACGAGGCTGGAGCACCATGCCGGGACGCGCGGGCTGTCGGTGGCCCGGCTCCTGGTGGACGTGCTGGCGGGGCCGCTGGCCGGGCGGCATACCCTGCTGGCCGTCTGTCCCAACTCGGTGGCGGTGACGCGCGCGGCGCTCCGGGCGGCCCGGGCGGCCGACACCCCCCTCTTTTTTGCCGCTACCCTCAACCAGGTCGACCGTGACGGGGGCTACACGGGGTTCTCCCCCGGCACCTTTGCGGCCTTCGTGCGCGAGGAGTGCCGGAACCTGGACCTCGACGTGCCGGTGGTGCTCGGCCTGGATCACGGCGGGCCCTGGAAGAAGGATGCCCACCGGACCGATCGCCTGCCCTATGCCCGGGTGTTCGACGAGGTGCTGCGCTCGCTCGAAGCCTGCCTGGACGCCGGCTATGGCCTGCTCCACATCGACCCGACCGTCGATCCCGGCTGGCCCGGCGGGGTGCCTGTGGAGGTCATCGTGGAGCGGACGGTGGTGCTGATGCGCCATGCCGAGGCCTACCGCCGCCGGGCCGGCTACCCGCCGGTGGCCTACGAGGTGGGCACGGAGGAGACGGGCGGGGGACTCGACCACGAGGGGCGCTTCGCCGCTTTTCTCGAAGCCCTGGAGGCAGCCCTCGAGCGGGACGGCCTGCCACGCCCCTGCTTCGTCGTCGGCGACGTGGGGACGACCCTCGACGGCCGGGCCTTCGACGCCGAGCGTGCCCGGCGGCTCGCAGCCCGGGCGCACGCCTTCGGAGCCGTCCTCAAAGGGCACTATACCGACGATGTGGAACGGCCCGAGGCCTATCCGGCGGCAGGGGTCGGCGGGGCGAACATCGGGCCGGGGCTGGCGGCCGTCGAATATGCGGCGCTCATGGAGCTGGTTGCCCACGAGGCGCGTCTCGGCCTCGACAGCGGCTTTGCCGGGGCCCTGCGCCGGGCCGTCGTCGCCGGCGGGCGGTGGCGGAAGTGGCTGCGTCCGGACGAGCGGGGCCGGCCCTTCGGCGCGCTGGCCCCCGAACGGCAGGCGTGGCTCATCGAGACGGGGAGCCGCTATGTGTGGACGCAGCCGGACGTCCGGGCCGCCCGGGCACGGCTCTACGCCCACCTGGCCCCCCACCGCGACGCCGATGCCTATGTGGTCCGGCGCATCCAGGAGGCCATCCTCCGTTATGCCCGCGCCTTCAACCTGCCCGGCTTCATGGATCGCCTCCTGGCTGCGCTCGGTGAAGGCGGTGCCTCTCCGGCTCAGTTCCAGGAGAGCACCGCGTAGACCGGCAGGTGGTCCGAGATCCGGCGCGCCTCGCGCAGGGTGGCGAAGGTTTCGGTGAAGTCGATCACCCCGGCTTCCTCGACGCGCAGCGGCGCCCGCTCGAAGAAGATGTTGTCGTATTCGCTGGCCAGGTGTTCGCCGTTGGTGCGGCGCATCTTCAGGCTGGTCTTCTGGCCGATGAGGGCCGGGGCATAGCCGGCCCGGCGCAGCCCGTCGTAGGCGGGGTCGTCCTGCGGCAGGTTGAAGTCGCCCACGAGGACGAGGTGGTCGTCGGTGTAGCGGGTGTGCAGCGCGTCGAGGAGGCGTATCTCCCGTTCGGGCTTTTTGGAGGTGGGTACGGCGTGGAAGGAAGCGACGAGGAGGCGTTGCCCGGTCTGTACATGCTCGAAGCGGGCCAGGAACGGCTCCCGGTCGAGCGCGTCGGCCAGGGAGGCTTCGAGCCAGGGGCGGCCGATGAGGCGGACGCGGGAGGCTTTCCAGAGGAAAGCATAGCGTTCCGATCCGTCCCCCGTGGTCGGGTCGCTGACCACGTAGTCCCAGGCCGTTCCGGTGCGGCCCAGTTCATCGGCCAGCCGGGCGACGGCCTGGGCTCCCGGCGGGGAGGTGGAGACCTCCTGCACGGCCACCAGGTCCGCATGCCGGAGCTGCCGGGCGATGAAGGCCATCTCGGTATCGTCCTTCGAGCGACCGAAGTTGTAGAGGTTCCACGTCACCAGGTGCAGGCGGGGGTCCTGCTCCGGGACGCCGGTGACGGGCCCGGGCGGGGTGGACCGGTAGGTGAGGATGAAGTAGGCGGCGACGAGCGCGGCGGCCAGGATGAGCACGATGAGGATCGCGCGCAGCAGCCGGCCTTTTCGTTGTGGTGGGGGTTCCATGGGGCTTCGGAGCGATGGCGTCAGAAGAGGGCGACGAAGAGCAGGGTCAGGGCGGCCAGGGCGATCAGCACGGCACCGGCGACCGTGGCCGTGACGGCGATCGCCAGCATCCACGGGTTCAACAGGCGCGCCAGGGCGGCGTACTGGACGAGCAGGCCGCGGGCGTCGAGCACGAGTGTGCGGAGGTCGAGCACGCCTTTGACGAGGCGCCACAACCACCACCGGCCGCGTGCTCCGGTTCCGGTGGCCGTCGCATAGAGGTCTGCCGTCCGGGTACGACCGGTGTCGAGCGTGCGGGCGAGGCGGGCCGGCAGGGCCGTGAGTTCACGCAGGCCGGCGTCGAAGAGCCACAGCAGGACGCCGGGCGCCAGCAGGAACACCAGCCCGAGGCCGGCGAGCACCCAGGCCCATACGGCGTCGAAGGTGAAAGGATAGGCCGCCAGCCCCCAGAGCCAGGCGCCGGCGGCCAGCGTGGCCAGCGCCAGGCGCCGGGTCAGGCCGGTGAGCGCGCCGGCCTGGCGGGCCAGCGCGTCCACCGTGAGCGCCAGGCGCCCGCGCTCCTGTGCCGGACGTGGGGCCGTCCGCTCTCCGGGCGGCGTCGAGGGTTCCATGGGCTACGGGGCTGGGCGGAAGAAAGGGGCGGTTCCGGGGCGAGGGACGTGCCCGCCGCCCGCTGACGGGCGCCGGTCTCACTCGGCGGTGTGCATCCACAGGTAGTCCACCGCCAGGTGGGCCAGGGCGCGGACACCCACGGGCAGCGCGGCCTCGTCCACCCGGAAACGGGGCGAGTGGTTGACGGGGAAGTCCTCGGGCGGGGCGCCGGGCGTGCGGATGCCCAGGAGGAAGTACAGGCCGGGCACCTCGCGGGCGAAGAACGAGAAGTCTTCGGCGCCCATCTGGCGCGGCGCCTCCACCACCTCGGCCACCCGCCGGAGCGTCGGCAGCATGGCCGCCGTCAGCTCCGGGTCGTTGTACGTGACGGGGTAGCCGAGACCGATGTTCACCTCGGCCGTCGCGCCGGCGCTCTCGGCGATCTTCGTGGCGGTGCGGCGGATACGCGCGTGCAGGTCCGCCTGCATGGCCGTGTCGAAGGTGCGGATGGTGCCCGTCATCTCCACCGTCTCGGGGATGATGTTGCCGCGCACGCCGCCGTGCAGGCTCCCGATGCTGACCACGGCCGGGGCGTTCGTGACGTCGAGCTGGCGGCTGGGGATGGTCTGGAGGGCGAGCGTGATCTGCGCCGCGACCGTCACCGGGTCGATGCCCAGCCAGGGATAGGCGCCGTGGGCCTGCCGCCCCTGCACGCGGATGAAGAGGCCGTCCGAGGCTGCCATGATGCCGCCGGGCCGCACGGCGATCTGGCCGACCTCCCAGTGCGGCACCACGTGCAGCCCGAAGACGGCGTCGGGGCGGGGATCGTCGAAGGCACCTTCCTCGAGCATCAGTTCGGCGCCGCCCTCCTCCCCGGCCGGCGCCCCCTCCTCGGCGGGCTGGAAGAGGAACACGACCGTGCCGGGCAGATCGTCCTTCACCGAGGCCAGCACCTCGGCCACGCCCATCAGGATGGCGACGTGGTTGTCGTGCCCGCAGGCGTGCATGACGCCCACCTCCTGCCCGTTGTACGTGGCCCGCACCTTTGAGGCGAAGGGCAGGTCCACCTCCTCGGTGACGGGCAGCGCGTCCATGTCGGCGCGGAGGGCCACCACGGGGCCGGGCCGGCCGCCGCGCAGCACCCCCACCACCCCGGTGTGGGCGATGCCGGTGCGGACGTCCATGCCCAGGGCCTTCAGGTGCTCGGCCACCTTCGCCGCCGTGCGGAACTCGCGGTTGGAGAGCTCCGGGTTGGCGTGGATGTCGCGGCGCCAGGCGACCACCCGCTCGGTGGACGCCTCCACCGCCCGGTCGATGGCCGCCCGGAGGGCCTCCGGCGCCTGCGCCTTCCCTTCGGTCGAAAACACCCACAGCGCGAGCAGAAGCAGGACGAGTCGTTTCATGGCAGACAAGGGCGGATGGGTGGAGGGTGGAGAGTAATGAACTGATGTTACGCAGTAGGCGGCGAAGTCGCCACGTTTCTCGCCTTGCGCTTTGTGACAGGGCCCCCGAACGGGAAGCGGGCGACCCCCATCCCCCCTTCGGGGACCTTCCCCCTGTGCGGCCGCGTGGCGCGGTCAGGGGGAAGGGCTCGCAGAGCGTTTTTCTCGCCCTCAAAGCCCCTCCCCTTGCCAAGGCTTACCTTTACCCACAAATCAGGAGGGATGAAAGACGAGCCAGGCGGAGGCGATATCGGTGAGACGTTGCCAGCCGCGCCAGAGCACCGTGACCCCCGGAGGCCCGTCGTTTTTGCGAGCAAGAAAGCCGCCCAGCCGGGCGATCCACAGGACCACCTGGCCCACCGTGGGCGGCCGGGCAGGCACCTGCTGCGTCTTGTGGTGGAAGGTATACAGAGCCCGCCACTCATGCTCGGCCAGCACCAGCGTGCAGGGCGCATCAGGCGCATGACGGGCCACCAGGGTCATCCAGAAAAGACGCCAGGCTATGATGCTGAACAGGGCCAGATAGGGCATCAGACGCTCCACGCCGGCCAACGGGGCTTTTTCCACACGGCATCCCGATTTGAGCACCTTGTGATAGACCTCAATCTGCCAGCGCAGGCCGTACCACCGGATCCGCTCCACGGCGTCGGCAAAACGATGCACCGGCACCGTGCTCAAAAGAAGCCAGCACAAAGGCGGGTCCTCCGCGGGCGGGGCCTCCTCTTGCACCAGCACCGCATAGAGCGGCATATCGCCCATCTTTTTGCGCAGGTGCCGAGGGGCTTTCAAGCTCACAGGCGCAAAGCGCACCGTGACCGAGGCCTGGCGTTTCGGCTTCCCTTTGCGGGCGGGGACGAGCACCTGCAACTGCCCGCACGCCGCTTGCCGGCCCATCACCTCCCAGAGCCGCCCCACTTCGGGTGCACAGACGGAGCGGTTCTGGGCGGCTCGCACCAGCAGGTCGGTCTCCAGGGTGCGGGCCTGGTGAAAAAGCTCAAAAAGGTCGGACTCGCTGTCGCCGATGGTGATGAGCTGGGCCTCGGGGGGAACGACGGCCTGGGTCTGTTGCAGGGCCTGGAGCCACTTGGAACTTTCCTTCTCTTCGATGGGCAGCTTGCGTCGTTCGTCTGCGGTGCGCTGGTGCATCGTGGGGGGGCGCACCCAGATGGCCTGACCGGCCAATCCGAGCGGAAGGCCCTGCTCGGTCATGAGCAGGCTGGTGTGCATGACTATGCCGGACAGGTTCTGCTGCGCGGTGCCGATGGGTCCGAGCCCCTTTGTACTGGGATGATGGGTATAGTTCAGGTAGGTCGTATCCTGAATGGCAAAGAGCCGTTTGTGCCCCTGGGCCCGCTCCCGCGTACGGCGATAATGGGGCGCCCGGATCTTCTCGGCGGTCGTTTTGGCATTGTCGAAGAGCCGGTAGGCGGCCTTGGTGTCGGCCCAATCCGCACAGGCCTGATTGATCGACACCGAAGGCCTGGCCGCCAGTTTGGCGCCGGTGTCGAGCAGTCGCCGGTCCAGGCGCTTGTCGCCCAGCGCCATGTCGTGCAATTCATGCACAAGCCAGGTGGAGAGTTCATCGACCTCAGGGAGGTCTGGGATTGCTTCCGTATCCATCGGGGGGCTCCTCTTCAATGGCTTCGATGGGGTAAAAGGTTATTTGATCAGCATCCTTCTGCTAATCTCACGGCACTTGTGGGTAAAGGTAAGTTGCCAAGGGGAGGTGTCGCGGAGCGACGGAGGGGTCGTTCCACTACCGGACAGGTCTCAATTACGTAAATGAAGCGTAGGGCCTGGGGAGTGAAGCATGGAGGGTGGTGAGCGCTACGAATGGCGTCGGCTCATGGGCCGTTACGCACTACGCACCACGCACCACTCAATACTTCGCCGGCTGGCGGGCGGCGGCGGTGGCGTCGAGGATGAACCGGCGCAGGTGGTCGTTGGAGGCGGCCAGGTCCTCTTCGCGCAGGTACATCATGTGCCCGCTCCGGTAGGCCCGGAAGGCCAGCCGGTCGCGCAGCTTGCCGCTCGGGTCCAGGTTCCACATGGTGTACTTGGCCGAGAAGTAATCCGTGGCCCCGTCGTAGTAGCCCACCTGAAAAAGGACACGCAGGAACGGGTTCTGTGCCATGGCCTGCCGCAGGTTCTCGCCCGTCTCGTCCCCCTCGCGGTTCCAGGGGGAGACGGGGCCGAAGATGTTGTACTGCAGGTCCGTCTTGAAGCCCAGCTCCTCGCGGAGGTAGTGGTTGATAGCCGGCGTGAAGGCGTGGTTCCAGGAGGTCAGCTCGGGCGGGTAGTCGTACCGCTCGCCGCCGTCGGTGCGGTCGATGCCCTTGTAGCGCGAGTCCAGGCGGCCGATGGTGAAGCCCTCGTCGCGGAGGAGCTCTTTCCAGAAGGCGGAGGCCGGCACGGCCACGTTGTAGTCGAGCACGAAGTCGACCGAGAGGCCCGAGAAGCGGGCCACCTCTTCGGCGAGGCCCTGCTTCCGGTCGGCGTCGAGGAAGCCGCCATAGGCCAGCGCCGGCAGGTATTCCTCCACGGTGAACCGCTCGGCCAGGGGCAGCACCTCTTCGAGGTCCATCGCCTGGAGGTCGGGCGGGAGCTTGCCGTGGTACCAGGCGGCGGCCGTGTAGTAGGGCAGCTTCAGCACCTCCGAGCGGGCCCGCGTCGCCGGCGGCTCCAGCCCCAGGTCGGTGGGCGAGACGAGCACGACGCCGTTGAGGTACATCCAGTGCCGGTTCTGGAGCGCACCCGCCAGCCCCGAGACGCGTGTGGTGCCGTAGCTCTCCCCGATCAGGAACTTGGGCGAGGTCCAGTAGCCGTGCCGCGACACCCAGGCGTCGATCCAGTCGGCCAGGTAGGCCACGTCCTCGTTCACCCCGAAGAACTGCTTCGGGTCGGCCTCGCCGAGCACGCGGGAAAAGCCGGTGTTGACGGGGTCGACGTAGACGATGTCGGCCACGTCGAGGATGGAGTGCGGGTTGTCGCGCGTGCCGTAGGGCTGGATGGGGTAGCCCTCGGGGTCGATGACGAGCTGCTTCGGGCCGGTGTAGCCCAGGTGCATCCACACCGAGGCCGAGCCGGGGCCGCCGTTGAAGGAGATGAGGAGCGGCCGCTGCGACCGGTCGGCCACGTCGGTGCGGGCGTAGTGGGTGTAGAACAGCGCGGCGATGGGCTTGCCGTCGTCGTTCCAGACGGGCATGGTGCCGGCGGTGGCGCGGTACGGAACGCGCTGCCCCCGGATGGTGACCTCGTGCGTGGTGGTGACGGTGGTGTCGGGCGGCAGGTGCCGTTCCTGGGCGCGCCCCGGCGCCGCCAGCGCCAGCAGCACGGCCGCCACCACGGGCAGGTGCGCGAAACGAACCAGGAAGAGAGGATGGAAAGAACGCATAAACAGAGGGAAAAAGGGAGACTTGCGACGACACGCCTCCGAAGTTACCGAACGCCTCCGGCGGGCGCAACCTTCGCACGGGAAAGGCAGCGTACCCGTGGCGCTCCTCACACGCCAGTACCTTGCGGATACCCGCGGAGACACCGTTCGAAAAAACTTCGACGAATCATCACATCAGCACTTGATCTTTTACTGTGGACAAGGTTGAAGGGGGCAATTTGCACCGTTCCGTTTCCCCGCCTCATCCCTGCTCACCACATGCCATGTTCGCTCCGACCCGACTGGAGCCCAAACTCCTGACCGTCCTCCGGGAAGGCTATTCGCGGGACCAGTTCGTCAAAGACCTGCAAGCCGGCGTCATCGTCGGCATTGTGGCCCTTCCGCTGGCCATCGCCTTTGCCATCGCCTCGGGTGTCAAACCCGAACAGGGGCTTTACACGGCCATCGTCGCCGGCTTCCTCATTTCGGCCCTGAGCGGAAGCCGGGTGCAGATCGGGGGACCCACCGGGGCTTTCATCGTCATCGTCTACGGCATCGTGCAGCAATACGGCTACGACGGGCTCGCCGTGGCTACGATCCTGGCCGGGCTGCTCCTGATCCTGATGGGGCTGGCGCGTCTGGGCACGATCATCAAGTACATTCCCTATCCGGTTACGGTCGGCTTCACCGCCGGCATTGCCCTGATCATCGCCGCCGGGCAGGTCCGGGATTTTCTGGGCCTGGAGATGGCGTCAGTCCCCGCCGAGTTTGTGGAAAAGTGGGTGGCCTATGCCGAACACCTCGGCACGGTCAACCCCTATGCCGTGGGGCTGGCCGTGCTGACGATCGGCATCATCGTCTACTGGCCCCGCGTCACGCCGCGCGTTCCGGGGTCGCTGGTAGCCCTGCTCGTGACGACCCTCCTTGCCCAGCTTCTGCATCTTCCCGTCGAAACCATCGGGAGCCGGTTCGGGGCGGTGCCTGCTACCCTTCCCACGCCCCGGCTCCCTTCCATCGACTGGACCACCTTCACCAGCCTCTTTTCGCCGGCTCTGACGATCGCCCTGCTGGCCGGGATCGAATCCCTGCTCTCGGCCGTCGTGGCCGACGGGATGACAGGCCGGCGGCACCGGTCGAACATGGAACTGGTGGCGCAGGGCATCGCCAACGTGGCTTCGCCGCTCTTCGGCGGGATCCCGGCCACCGGCGCCATCGCCCGCACGGCCACCAACATCAAGAACGGGGGGCGCACCCCCATCGCCGGTATGATCCATGCCCTGACCCTGCTCCTGATCCTGCTCTTCTTCGGCCGGTGGGCCGCGCTGATCCCGATGGCGACGCTGGCCGGCATCCTCATGGTGGTCGCCTACAACATGAGTGAATGGCACCTGTTCGTCAAACTCTTCCAAGGTCCCCGGAGCGACGTCCTGGTGCTGCTGAGCACCTTCCTCCTGACGGTCTTCATCGACCTGACCGTGGCCATCCAGGTGGGGGTTCTGCTGGCCGCCCTGCTGTTCATGCGCCGGATGGCCGAGGTCACCCAGGTCGGTTATATTACCCGCACCCTGCTGGCCGAGGAGGAAGAGGAGGAGGATCCCAATGCGATCCGCTCCCGGTACGTACCGGACGGCGTGGAGGTCTTTGAGATCAATGGTCCCTTCTTCTTCGGGGCGGCCGACAAATTCAAGGATGCCCTCAACCAGATCGAGAAGCCGCCGCGCGTGCTCATCCTCCGGATGCGCAAGGTGCTTTCCCTGGACGCCACGGGGCTGATGGCGCTCGAAGACGTGCTGGCCCGTACCCGGCGCGAAGGGACGCTGCTGGTCCTCTCCGGCGTCCATGCCCAGCCGCTCGTGGTCATGCAGCGTTCGGGCTTCCTCGATCGGGTGGGTGAGGAGAACGTGTTCGGCAACATCGACGATGCCCTGAACCGGGCCTACGAGGTGCTGGGCCTGCCCCCCCGCGAACGCCCGCCCCAGGCACGGCCCGAGGTGCGGCGCGAAATGGAGGACACGCCGGCAGCGGCCTCGATCGATCCTTCCTCCGCCCATGTCTCCTGAAGAACACTACCGGCGCCTGGAGCGGATGTACCGGGCCGCGCCGTGCAATGCGTACTATACGCCCGAGATCACCATCGGCGAGGGCACGGCCGAGGTCGTCCTCCCGGTGCGGCCGGACCTGTACCACGCGGCGGGGGCGGTCCACGGGTCGGCCTACTTCAGGGCGATGGACGACGCCGCCTTCTTCGCCGCCGCCTCCCTCGTGCGCGACGTGTTCGTGCTCACGACGGCGTTCCACGTCCACTTCCTTCGCCCGGTCACCGAGGGCGTGCTGCGGGCGCGGGGCCGCGTCGTCCACCGTTCGCGGCGGCTCCTGATCGCCGAGGCCGAGGTGACCGACGCGCGGGGGCGGACCGTCGGGCGCGGCACGGGCACCTTCATGCCGGGCACGACCCCGCTCACCGAGGCGATCGGGTACGTGTAGCGCTGCCTCACTCGTTGGCGCCGGGGCGGGCCAGCTCCGCGTAGTGCATGAGCAGATGCAGTTTGACGTCGAGGCCATGGCGCAGCACGTCACTGAGGCAGCGGGGCGCCTCAGCGGGGGGCTCTGGCGTACGTGGTTCGTGTGTCGTATCGTGGTGTGGAAGCTCTGCTTTCATGGGGTTCCTTTCTGGTGACGAAGGTCACGTGGCAACAGGAAGGAACCCCTTGCTTTATCGAATTTCAACTAACCCTGAATCTACGCCCCCGTTGGGACCATATCAGAATTTATAGCCCACAAAGAGCCAAATATTATTCACGACGACATGCGGCCTGATGGTCGTATCACCCCATTGGGTCTTTTCTATATGATTGAAGTAGTACCGTACGGGGATGTCAAAGTTAACATACAGGCCCCTGATGCCAAACAGGTTCGCTCTGGCGTACCCTATCCCGCTTCCGACCGTGAACGTCCGATTCTCCAGGGATTCGTCGAGTTCTGTATGCGCATACCTATCCTCATAGTAGCCGACACTTCCGCTCACGTACCAATTCCCGGCAAAAAAGCGATCGATGTGGGCTTCATAGCCACGCAAGTAGCCCTCGACGTTCTCCCCATCAACTGCCGCAGCTTCCCATTTGCTCGACAGGTGGCGCTCCGTCAAATTGACCTCCATCACGGTAAGGCGCATCTGGTACTTGGGATTGAGTCGATAGCCAACCTCTCCGGCAAAGTTACTGAACTCATTCATCGCCATTTCCAGAATTTCGTACGCTACAAAGAAACCTTCCTGGCGAGACTGTCCCTGGGCCACGCTGACGCAGTAGAACATCAGAGCGAGCACCACAGCGCATCGGAAAAATTGAAAAAGCCACATCATCGTTGTTCTCTCGTGAGTTAGCATGGATCTTATCGCCTGGTAGCTCACCGTCTGCATGAAGTGCTCGCGGAGAACCTGGCGAACGCGAAGATACTCACATGACCCCGGCTCTGTCGTCCATGCCAATGGGAGCGTACCTGTTGACAGCGCGCAAGACATACGACCCCATGGAGACGGACCCCGGCACGATCCTTTGCCAGAACGCTGAGGTCTGCGGGAACCCGTGAGAGCCGGAGAAAAGAAAAAGGGGCTCCCGCCGTTCAAGCCCCTTTCCTGTGTCGGGCTCTATACTGGGACGGCGTTAGGCCGGTGTACTTCTTGAAAAAAGCATTGAAGGTGGACTTGGCGTTAAACCCAGACTCCTCGGCAATCGCCAGAATCGTGAGAGAAGCGAACTGGGGATCCCGCAGGCGCCGCATCATTTCCTCGGCCCGATAACTGTTGACGAAATCATAAAAGTTCTTGCCCAGTTGCCTGTTGATCACTTCGGAAAGATTGTGCGCCGAAATGGACATTTCGGCGGCCAGATCCGCAAGCGTCAGTAGGCTGTTTTTGAAGAGCTGCTTTTCTTCCATCAGCCGGAGTAGCTGCCTCATGTAGGCCTCGGCTTGTGCTTCCGTGAGGCCGGACTTCTCGTAGCCAGTACTTTTGTCTGCTGGACCTTGCGACACGCTTTGCTGTGGTTCCCCTGGAGTTACCCCGCTTTAGTGGACAGTCAGCAGCTTTCGGCTGCGACCTGTGATTGGTGTCTTCTTTCGTAGCTCACCGGCGACTGATACTCCAGGGCCGAGTGCCGCCGATGCGGGTTGTACCACCCTTCAATGTAGTCGAAGATCGCCATCCGCGCCTCGGCCCGCGTCGCGAAGGCCTCACGGTCGATGAGTTCGCATTCAAGCGTAGCGAAGAAGCTCTCGCACATGGCGTTATCGTAGCAGTCACCGACCGAGCCCATTGACGGCTCCACACCCGCTTCCCGACAGTGCACCCCGAAGGCAATCGAGGTGTACTGCGACCCCTGGTCGGAGTGATGGATGACCGCCTCCGGCTTCCGCTGCTCAAGCGCCATCTCCAACGCGGCGACCACCAGCTCCGTCCTCAAGTGATTGGCCATCGACCAGCCCACGATACGGCGACTGAACGCGTCGAGCACAACAGCCAGGTACAGGAAGCCGGCCGCCGTCGGCACGTAGGTGATGTCGGCCACCCACAACTGGTTCGGCTCGGTCGCGGTGAAATCCCGCTCGACGAGATCCGGCGCGGGTCTAGCTCCCTCCCTCCGCCGCGTCGTGGTGGGTCCTTTGCGGCGGCTAATGCCGTGCAAGCCGGCTGCTCGCATCAAACGAGCTACACGCTTGCACCCCACATGCACGCCTTGATCCTTGAGTTCGGCATGGATACGGGGGGCGCCATAGGTGCCGCGGGACCACGCGTGGATGGCATGGATCTGCTCGGTCAGCATCGCGTCGTCTCGGGCTCGCTGGGAAGGGACTCGGTTGCGCCAGGCGTAGTAGCCGCTGGTGGAGACCGCCAGGACTGCACACATGACGCGGATGGGGAATTCGGCCTGGTGGGCGTCTATGAACGTGAAGATCGCTTCGGTATCACGTTCGTCTCCTGAGCAAACCAGGCCGCGGCCTTTGCCAGGATGTCGCGCTCCTGCTGGAGACGACGGTTCTCCTTGCGGAGTTGGCGCAGCTCCTCGCGCTCTCTCGAGGTGAGCCCGTCGGTGCGGGTACCCTCGTCGCGCTCAGCTTGTTTGATCCAGGTGCGGATGGTTTGTTCGGAGGGTTCAAATTCTTCAGCGAGTTCACGCGGGCTACGACCGGCCTGAGCCAGTTCGACGAGTCGCTGGCGGAACTCGGTAGGATACGCGGGACGTGTTCGTGGCATGGGGACCTCTTCGTTGTTCGTAAGTGGAAGATAGTCCACCAAACCGGGTTAACTCCACTCCCGCGCATAGTAAACGCCCTGCAAGAGATAGATAGAGAAGACCAACATAGCCACCGCCAGTACTTTGTTGGCGGCGGAGTTCGTCTCTTTGGTGGCCAGGAGAACGGCCAGAAACAAGCCGTGCGATGCACCGAGAATGAGCAGCGTGTTGATCAGATCAGCAGACACAGCCTACCATGCTGAAATGTATAGACGCTCACTGTCGTCTTGTTAACCACCTCAGGCGAAAAAGCCTCCCGGCGGATTTGATTCCGAACACAAGAACAACCGGCATAAAGGAAGTCTTGGGCCTGTCTTCTCAGCGAAGTGTGGGGCGGTATAACGTTTGGCATCAGCGGCGGCGCGCAGCGCCGTCCGCGAGGGTGTCAAGTTTTTTGTGTAAGGAGCCGCTGGTCAGGGTAACGGCACGCGGCCTTCAAACTCGATCGCGAAGCGGTTGAGCGCCGCCGGCCAGTTCTGGATCGGGCGCGTCCACTTCTGCGAGAGCTTCTGTAAGGCCATGTACATGAGCTTCAACACGGCTTCGTCCGAGGGCAGCGCCCCCCGGTTCTTCAGAGCAGTTCCTTCTCCCCGTCGAGGTTCATCCTGAGCGCCAGGTAGACGGCCTTGCGTTGGACCTGCCCCTCGTCGCGTACCTTGACCTGGATCGCGTCGAGGTAGACGATCGGGTAGAGCGCCTCCAGGGGCCTCGACTGCCAGGCCTTGACCTCATCGAGCACCGAGGCCGTCACGTTCGAGATGAGTGTCGGCGAAAGCCCGGTGTGGTAGAGCTCTTCGAGGGGCCCCCGGATCTCGCGCGTGGTCATCCCGCGGACGTAGAGCGAGAGGATCTTCTCATCGAGAGAGGGCAGGCGTCGTTTGTGCTTCGGGACGATCTGTGGATCGAACGTCCCGCCTCGATCGCGCGGCACACGGATCTCGACGTCGCCCTGGTCGCCTTTGAGCGTCTTCTTCGAGTGGCCGTTGCGGCTGTTGCCGGTGCCCTTGCCGGCTGGCGAGCGGTGCTCATAGCCCAGATGGTCGGTCATCTCGCCTTCGAGCATCCGTTCGACGAGGCGGCCTGTGAGCTGGTGGAGAAAGCCGCCCTGGGCGAGCAGGTCTTCCGGTTCGTCGTAGTGTTCGAGGAGTTCTTTGGGAATCGCCATAGCTTGTCAAGTCTGTCGGTGAGCGGATCGTAAGCTATGGCTCCTTACACAAAATAATTTACACACCCCCGTCCGCTGCATGCTGTTGTTAGCCGGCATCGTCAACCGGCGTTGTTTTCGCTGCGGTTATCTGCATCGTTCGCCACGCCACCATCCATTCCCCGTGCAAGCGCGAGAATACAAGGATGTCGTGCCCGCTCTCCTGATGTCGGGTACCCTAGACTTCATACACGACCTCAAACGGTGTAACTGCCACCGCCACATCCCCGACCACGTCAACCTGCGACTCGCCGGCTGCGAAGTCCAGAGTCCTTACACCTTGGTCGTAGTCCCGATATGACTGGACATAGTGGTCACGGCTGCGAACCCGTCGTTCAAAGCCCGGAAGAGCGATGACCGCATCGCCCGCCAGCCGAGCACCAATGCGGTCGTAGTCCCCTGTTCGCCAGTGGTCGTTGATCTCTCGCACCGCGTTCCGAATGGCTTCCTCATCGTCCGATCTCTGCTTCAGCATATGTCGTGTCCGTCGGCTAACATCAGTTATTAACCCGCCAGGATACGTGTTACAACACGCCCCGCAGCTTATGTATCACCGCGTCAATATACCCGTTAAGCGATGGTGAGGCAATAACTTACAGCCTGGATATATCTGGCGATATGCCGCCAGCCATATAATCTCAACAGGTCTTGCCAGCACTGCTATGGAATCGTAAAAGCCCCGGTTTTCCTCGTGCGCTCGAAGCAAGCCGATTGTATAGCGTTGGTCGATGCTATTGAAGGCGTCATGGTGAAGCGCGATGTAGCCGCACCCTTCACAGGTGCGCCCCATGGGCTACAGGAGGGCCCGGGCTGACGGGACGCGCAACGCGTCCAGATCCGCGGCTACACGGGGGCCGTTCGCTAAGGGCAGCCATGCCCCCAATTACCATGACCTCCGCTATCGTTTTCCCCGTGCGATCCGGCTTTGACGCACGCACCGTACGCTTCACGCCGGGCGGGGGCCGGTGATCGCCGCGTCGCTATTCGAGCTCTATCCGTAGTCGTCTTCCGAGCGCGCGGGCCGCCCGTTCCAGCGTTTGCAGGGTTACGGAGGGATTCGAGGGATCGAGCAGCCTGTTCAACGACGCCCGACTCGTGCGCATCCGCTTCGCCATCTCGGTTTTTGTCAACTGCTGCTGCTGCATCAACTGCCGGAGTTGGTAGGCAAGGACGCGCTTGAGGGCGGCCGCTTCCACCTCTGCCAGCATGCCTTCTTCCTCGAGAAAGTCGTCGAAGTCACTGCCGATATGGGGGTTCATGACGGTCACCTCTGGGTTCTATCTCTCCGCTTTCACCTGCGCCAGGCGCTTTCTCGCCAGTTCCAGTTCTTTTTTCGGGGTTTTCTGGCCTTTTTTGATGAAGCCGTGCAGGAGCACCATCACGTCTTGCTCCGTGGTGAAGAAGACACGCGCGATTCTGTCTCCGAGCCGGACACGCACTTCCCACAAGTCCGCTTCCATCTTCCGGACGAGGGGCATGCCGAGCGGCCAGCCGAACTGCACCGTCTTGATCTCTTCGCCGATGGCCCTGCGTTCCGCCCGGGGTAAGGCTTTGAGCCATTGGCGTACGGGCTCTCGGCCAGACTCCGTCCGGAAGAACGCCACCCGGAGGCGAGGCATCTTCTCCATGCCGCAATGTACCAGAATAGGTACGCGCTGTCAACGGCAGGGATTCCGACCGCCGTACGCTTCACCCCGGGCGGGGGCCGAAGAGGATGAGGGCCATGCCGGGCAGGCACAGCGCCACGCCGGCCAGGTCGGTGGGGGTGGGGCGGAGGCCCTCGACGGCCCAGAGCCACACCAGCGCGGTGCTGACGTAGACGCCGCCGTAGGCCGCATAGATGCGCCCGGCGGCCTGCGGGTGGAGCGTGAGCAGCCAGGCAAAGAGCGTCAGGCTGGCCGCCGCCGGCACCAGCAGCCACGCCGAACGCCCCTCGCGCAGCCACAGGTAGGGCAGGTAGCAGCCGACGATCTCGGCCAGTGCCGTGACGATGAACAGGAGGAGGGTCTTGAGCAGCGTCATGGACATAGAGACTGGCAAAGGGGACGGAGGGCTACGCGCCACCCGGATCGAGATGTAGGCGGGCACGCTGCATCGTATATTGACACAATCCTCCGTTCCCTTCCCTCCTTTCCCCCTTCCTCTGCCATGATGCGTTTCGTCCTCTTGCTGACCCTGGTGCTGGCGGCGTGCGAGCCCCGGCCCGAGGCGCCCCCGCCTGATGCCGCTCCGGAGGCCGCCGTCCCGGCGGTGCTGGCGCCGTACCTGGAAGCCCACGGCGGCCTCGACGCCTGGCGCGGCTACGGCACGCTGGAATACGACCTCCAGCGGGGCGACTGGACCGACCACCAGCTCATCGACCTGCACAGCCGCCGCGTGCTCATCACCAGCGAGGCCTACACGATCGGCTTCGACGGGCAGGACGTGTGGATCACACCGGACCGGGAGGCGCTCAACTACGGCGCACCGCCCCGCTTCTACAGCGGCACCTACTTCTACTTCTTCGCGCTGCCGTTCGTGCTGGCCGACCCCGGCACGCGGCACGAGGCCCTGGGGCAACGCACGCTCGACGGGAAGGCGTACGACGTGGTGCGGGTGACGTACGCGCCCGGCGTGGGCGACTCGCCCGACGACGAGTATGTGGCCTACTTCGACCCCGAGACGAAGCGCCTCCACCTGGTGCTCTACACCGTGACGTATGGCCGCGAGGTGGAGCCGGACGACCCGCCCCGCTACGGCGCCCTGGTGTACGACGGCTGGCAGGAGGTGGCAGGGCTGGTGGTGCCGCAGCACGCCACGTATTACCGCTGGGAGGGCGACCGCCTCGGCGAGCCCCGCGCCGAGGTCGCCTTCCACAACGTCCGCTTCGAAGCGCCGGCCCCGCCGCCCGAGCGCTTCGCCCGCCCCGAGGGGGCCGTCGTCGACGCCTCGCCGGAAGGCTGACCCGGCCCTGACCGCTTTCGCCCGTCCTTCTCCATCCCGACCCCCGATCCCATGCGCCACCTTCTTCTGATCCTCTGGCTCGGCCTCGTCGCCGGCGGAGCCATGGCCCAGCCGCAACGACTCGGGCACGTCGACTTCCCCAACAGCGGGGCACCCGAGGCGCAGGAGGCGTTCCTGCGCGGCGTGCTGCTGCTGCACAGCTTCGAGTACGACGATGCCGCCGAGGCTTTCCGCGAGGCCCAGCGCCTCGACCCGGACTTCGCCCTGGCCTACTGGGGCGAGGCGATGACGTACAACCACCCGCTGTGGGCGCAGCAGGACGCCGCCGCCGCGCGTGCCGTGCTGGCCCGGCTCGGCCCCACGCCCGAGGCCCGTGCCGCGAAGGCCCCCACGGCGCGGGAGCAAGCCTACCTGGCCGCCGTCGAGGTCCTCTACGGCGAGGGCGACAAGCGGGCGCGCGACCACGCCTACGCCGAGGCCATGCGCCGCCTCCACGAGGCGTATCCGGACGACCTCGAAGCCGCCGCCTTCTACGCCCTGGCGATCCTGGGCACCAGCCACGACGGCCGTGACTTCCGCACCTACATGCGGGCCGCCGCCGTGGCCGACCGCGTCTTCGAGGCCAACCCCCGCCATCCCGGCGCGGCCCACTACCTGATCCACGCCTTCGACGACCCCATCCACGCGCCGCTGGGGTTGCCGGCGGCCCGGGCCTACGCGCAGATCGCCCCCGACGCCGCGCACGCGCTCCACATGCCCTCCCACATCTTCGTCGCCCTGGGCCTGTGGGACGACGCCGTGGCGATGAACGAGGCGTCGTGGAAGGCCGCCTACGAACGGGTGGAGCGCAAGGGGCTGCCCATCGACGACCGGAACTACCACGCCCTCTGGTGGCTCCACTACGGGTTGCTGCAGCAGGGGCGCTATGCCGAGGCGCGGCGTATCCTCGGCGTGATGGAGGCCGACGCCGCCGCCAGCGGCTCCCGCCGCACCCGCTACCACCTGGCCCGGATGCGCGCCGCCCACCTCGTCGAGACGCGCCGGTGGGACGACGACGCGACCACCCTCTCCGTGGACCTCACCGGCCTCGACCCCGCCAGCATCGCCGCGCACCACCTGGCCTCCGGCATGCGGGCCGTCGCCACGGGCGACCTGGCCGCCGCCCGCGCCGCGCGCGAGGCCCTCCGGGCGGTGGTGGACGGCAACGTGACCGCCCGGGCGATGGAGCAGGCCGCCGTCATGGAAATGGAGCTGGAGGCGCTGATCCGGCATGCCGAAGGGCAGGTGGAAGAAGCCCTCACGCTGCTGGCCGAGGCCGCCGCCCGGGAGGAAGCCCTGCCCTACGAATACGGCCCGCCGGACATCGTCAAGCCGGCGCACGAGCTCTACGGCGAGCTGCTGCTGGCGGCGGGGCGGCCGGCCGAGGCCCGCGCCCGGTTCGAGGCCGCGCTGGCACGGGCSCYCCARAATGTGTATAAGAGACAGSSSYYRRSSYGYSCMGSCGCGGYCGCCGGCGACCCCACCACCGCCCGGCAGGCCCGGGCCGACCTGGACGCCGTCTGGCACCGCGCCGATCCCGGCGTCCGCAGCGAGCTGGCGCTCCTCTCCGCCACCGCCCATTGAAAGCGCTCCTACGGCGCATGCCGCAGGACGCGACCGGGACGAACGCCCGTGAGCTTGCCGTCGTAGAGGACGGCCCGCCCGTTCACCAGCACATGCACCACCCCTTCGGCATAGCGGTGCGGGTCGGTGAACGTGGCGCGGTCGGCGACGGCGGCGGGGTCGAGCACGGCGATGTCCGCAAAGGCCCCTTCCCGGAGGACGCCCCGGTCCGTGAGGCCGAGCCGCCAGGCCGGCAGGCTCGTCATCTTGCGGATCGCCTCCTCGAACGTCAGCACGCCGAGCTCGCGCACGTAGCGGGCCAGCACCCGGGCGAAGGCGCCGTAATTGCGCGGGTGCGGCACGCCCACGCCCGGCGCGGGGATGCCGCCGTCGGAGGAAACCATCGTGTAGGGGTGGCGCAGGATGCGCTGCACGTCCTCCTCGCTCATCGAGTGAAAGACGCCGGTGCAGCCTCCCCGCTCCTGGATCGACATCGCCAGATCGGCCGCGTTCTCGAGCGTGACGGGCAGGCCCCGTTCCGCGAGCACGTCCGCCAGGCTCTTGCCGTTGAGGGTCGTATCGCCGGGGCAGTTCGCCAGCACCACGGTCGCCGGGTCGCCGCCCCGTTCCTCGGCCAGGTGCCGCGCAATGTCGTCGCGGATGCGGGCGCGGGCTTCGGACCCGGCCAGGCGGGCCAGCAGCGCCTCGGTGCCCCCGGCTTTGCTCCAGGCGGGAAAAAGGATCGTCAGGCCGGTGCTGGAGGCGGTGTACGGATAGACGTCACTCGAGACGTCCACGCCGCGGGCGCGGGCTTCGTCCAGGAGGCGAAGGGATTCGGCGCTCCGCCCCCACCGTGCCGGTCCCACGACCTTGTGGTGCGTCACCTGCGCCGGCAGGCCGGCCTCCTCACCGATGCGGATCACCTCGGCGACGCTCTCGAGCAGGCCGCCCCCCTCGTCCCGGATGTGGCTGATGTAGAGGCCGCCGTGCCGGGCCGCCACCCGCGCCAGCGCAACCAGCTCTTCGGTCGGGGCGAAGGCGCCGGGCGTGTATTCGAGGCCGGACGAGAGCCCGAAGGCCCCGTCCTCCATGGCACGGGCGACCAGCGTCTCCATGCGGGCCAGCTCTTCGGCCGAGGGCGCCCGGTCCGCCTCGCCCATGACGGCGGCCCGGACGGTGCCGTGCCCCACGAACGCGCCGAAGTTGACGGCGGCCGGCGCGGCGGCGAGCCGGTCCAGGTACGGCCCGAGGGGATAGGGCGAGGCCCCGTCCTGCCCCCCGATGACGGTGGTCACCCCCTGCCGGAGGTAGTTCTCCGCGAGCGGGCGGGCAAAGATGGGGCTGGTTTCCGGTGCCGGCCCGTCGGCGTGGCTGTGGATGTCGATGAAGCCGGGGACGACGGCCAGGCCGCGGACGTCCAGCCGGAAGGCGGCGTGACGCCCGGCCAGATCCCCGATGGCGGCAATGCGATCCCCCGCCAGCCCCACATCGGCCACGACGGGGGGGTTACCCAGGCCGTCGTAGACCGTGCCGCCTTCGAGGACCAGGGTAAACTCCGGCGGTTGCCGGACCGGCTGGGCCTGCACACCGAGCGCCAGGCCGAGCACCAGCCCGGCCATACCACAAATACGCAACGAAAGAAACATGCTCGTAACAATGGTTCATGATACGGAACCCCGTCCAACCGGCTTCTTTTCGCAAAGTTTTGCCCGGAACATCCTCATTTTGCCATAAATTGTGCCCGGTACAAGGTACGTCGTAGACCTCGATTCATCCAATCGTTCGGCACGCGGTATGCGGGTTGGGATCATCGGATCGGGCACACGGGCGGAGATCCGCGCCGGCGTGGTGCGCAGCATGCCCGGCCTGGTCCTCACCGGATCGTTCACCCTGCATCCCGAAGATCCCGACCTGCCGGGGCTCGACGCCTTCCTCCACGAAACCGAGGTGGTTTTCATCACCGGTCCGGCAGCCGTACACGCCCACGTGGCGGCGGCAGCGGCCCGGCAGGGCGTGCATTTCTTCACCGAATGGCCGCCGGCCGCCTCGCTGCGTGAGGCCGAGGCCATGCTGCGGCTGGCGGAAGAGGCCGGGGTCGAGACCGGTGTGAGCCGCCCGTTCCGTTTCCACCCGGCGCTGGCAGCCCGGCCGGCGGCCTGGCGGGCGGCGCTCATCGTGCTGTCGATCCGAACCGGCCCGGAAGAGACCGCCCTGCCGTTTCTGGCCGACGCGGTCGACCTGTGCTGCACCCTGGCCCGCAGCAGCACCGCCCAGCGCGTCGACGCCGAGGCCGTCCGGAGCGAGGCGGCCCGCCTCGACGCCGTGGCCTTCACCCTGCGGTTTCACAACGGCGCCCTGGCCCAGGCCCACGTGCGCCGGGCGGAGCCTCCCCACGGTCTCCACCTCTACGCCGCCGGCAACGGCCCTCCCCTCGACGCCCTCCTGGCGGCCGGCGAGGACGACGCCGGGACGCCGGCGCTGCTCGAAGCGGAAACCCGGGCGTTCCTGGCAGCCCTGCACGAACGCACCACACCGCCGGTGAGCCTGCTCGACGGCCTCCACACGCTCCGGCTCATCGAACGTGTGATGCAACGGCTGCGATAGCCCACCCCCGGGAATCGGGGCCGGATGAACGTCCTGTGCGCCTCGTGCGTTATCTTCCCCGCCGGCAATCCGGACGACGCAACCGAAACGAGCAACCGACGCGGAGCGACAGCGAATCAGACGCCATGAACCTTTCCCGAAGGCTCAAGAAATACCCTTACGAACCGCTGCTCCGGCAGGTCGGTGAGGTGGCACAGCGCCAGGGCGTGGCGGTCTACGCCGTCGGCGGGGTGGTGCGGGACGTGATGCTGGGGCGCCCGACGACCGACATCGACTTCGTCACCGTCGGCCCCGGCACCGGCATCCGGCTGGCCGAGGCCGTCGCCGCGGCCCTGGGCGGGCAGACGGCCCACGTCTACCCCAGCTTCGGCACGGCCGCCCTCCGCCTCGCCGGCTTCCTGCCCGGCGACCAGGCGCTCGTGCTCGAGTTCGTCGCCGCCCGCCGCGAAAGCTACCGCGCCGACTCCCGCAAACCCCTCGTCGAGGACGGCACGCTCGAAGACGACCTGCGCCGGCGCGACTTCACGGTCAACGCCCTGGCGATCCACCTGGCACCGGACCGCTTCGGCGAGCTCATCGACCTGGACGGATCCGGCGTGCGCGACCTCGAGCGGCGCATCCTCCGCACCCCGCTCGACCCGCTCCAGACCTTCGAAGACGACCCCCTCCGGATGATCCGGGCCGCTCGCTTCGCCGCCCAGCTCGGCTTCACCATCCACCCGGAAACCTTCGCGGCCATGCAGCGCAAGGCCCACCGCGTCCGCATCCTCAGCCAGGAGCGCATCACCGACGAGCTGCAGAAGATCATGACCTCGCCCCGCCCCTCGACCGGCTGGCGCCTCCTCTTCGAGGCGGGCCTGCTCGAACCCCTCTTCCCCGAGCTGGCCGCCCTCAAAGGCGTCGAAACCATCGAGGGCTACCGGCACAAGGACAACTTCGACCATACGCTCCAGGTGCTCGACAACCTCATCCGACTCACCCGCGGCCGCTCCGGCGAAGCGACGCTCTGGCTCCGCTGGGCCACCCTCCTGCACGACATCGGCAAGCCGAAGACGAAACGCTTCAAAGAGGGCATCGGATGGACCTTCCACGGGCACGAGGACGTGGGCGCCCGTATGATCCCGAAGATCTTCCGCCGCCTGCGCCTGCCCTCCGACGAACGGATGCGCTACGTGCAGAAGCTCGTCCGCCTGCACCACCGCCCCGTGGCCCTGGTCGATGAAAACGTCACCGACTCGGCCGTGCGCCGCCTCCTCTTCGACGCCGGCGACGACATCGACGACCTGATGACGCTCGTCCGCGCCGACATCACGTCGAAGAACCCGCGCCGCGTGCGCCGTTACCTGCGGGCCTTCGACGAGGTGGAAAAGAAGATGGCCGAGGTGGAGGAAAAGGACCGGCTCCGCAACTTCCAGCCGCCCGTGGACGGGCACGAGATCATGCAGACGCTCGGCCTGAAGCCCGGCCCGGTCGTCGGCCGGCTCAAGGAGGCCGTCCGCGAGGCCATCCTCGAAGGCGTCATCCCGAACGAGCACGACGCCGCCTTCGACTACCTCATGCGGATCAAGGATGAGATCCTGGCCGATGCCTGAGAGCCGGCACCGAAGCCCGCCGTCCGGTATTTTCCACCCGTATCTCAACCCGCCGGTGTACATGCCATGACCCCCCTGCGGATACGAGCCGTGCCGGCCGTATGGCTGCTGGCCCTGACCGTCTTCCCCGCCCGTGTGGCGGCCCAGGAAGCCGTCCCCGTCATCCTGCCGCTGCGGGAACAGGCAGCCGTGGTGGACCACTGGCTCGAGCGGCGGCTCGATACGGTGGTGCCGGCACTGATGCGCCGCGAGGGCGTGGACATGTGGATCCTCATCGCCCGCGAGTACAACGAGGACCCGGTCCTGCGCACGATGCTGCCGGCCACCTGGCTCTCGGCCCGGCGGCGCACCATCCTGGTGTTCTTCGACCGGGGGCCGGCGGCGGGCGTCGAGCGGCTGGCCGTGGCCCGCTACGACGTCGGGCGGCTCTTCACGGGGGCGTGGGACCCGGCGGCCGAGCCCGACCAGTGGCGGCGCCTGGCGGCCCTCATCGCCGAGCGCGACCCTGCCACCATCGCCCTGAACCGCTCCGCGACCTTCGCCCTGGCCGACGGCCTCACGGCCACCGAGTACGAGGCGTTCCGCGAAGCCCTGCCCGCCCGCTTCCACGACCGCCTCGTCAGCGGCGAGCGGCTGGCCGTCGGGTGGCTGGAGACGCGCATCCCCGAGGAGATGGCCGTCTACCCGATGATCGTTCGCCTGGCCCACGCGATCATCGCCGAGGGCCTCTCCGAGCGGGCCATCCAGCCGGGCGTAACGACGACCGAGGACCTGGCATGGTGGTTCCGCGAGCGCGTCCGGTCGCTGGGGCTGACGGCCTGGTTCCACCCGTCGGTGGACGTGCAGCGGCCCGAGGGCGACGCCCGCGACGGCGACTTCTCCGCCCGCCCCGGCGTCACCGTCATCCGCCCCGGCGACCTGGTCCACGTCGACTTCGGCCTCACGTACCTGCGGCTGAACACGGACACGCAGCAGCACGCCTACGTCCTGCGCCCCGGCGAGACGGACGCGCCCGAAGGCCTGCGCCGGGCCCTCGCCGTGGGCAACCGCCTCCAGGATATCCTCACCGAGCAGTTCGTGGCCGGGCGGACGGGCAACGCGATCCTCCGGGCGGCGCTGGAGCGGGCCCGCGCCGAGGGCATCGAGGCCACCATCTACACGCACCCCATCGGCTACCACGGCCACGGCGCCGGCCCCACCATCGGGCTGTGGGACCGGCAGGAGGGCGTCCCCGGCCGGGGCGACTACCCGCTCTTCCCGCACACGGCCCACTCCATCGAGCTCAACGCCGCCGTCCCCGTGCCCGAGTGGGGCGGGCAGCAGGTGCGCATCATGCTCGAAGAGGACGCCTACTTCGACGGCACCACCACCCGCTACCTCGACGGCCGCCAGACCCGCCTCTGGCTCATCCCCCGCCCCGGCGCCAACGAGTGAGGCGCCACGCGAAGGGAGGGGGGAGATACCGTCAGGGCGAAAACTGAACAACCCGGTTTGAGTTACCTTCCCTCATTATTACCTTACACCGTCTCCGCGCACTGTATTTGCTGAATCCTGGATAATTCATGTCGAAATTGAATGGCGACTACATTTTCTTTTTCAGGTCACGAAACCTTCCCGTTACGGTTCAACTGGCTAAAAAAGGCCGCTGATGCCGTCAATCGGCGACCTACGATATTCAGTTCCGATGAAGCCATTGCGGAGTTTGGCGTCGGTAAAAACATGGTCCGCTCTATCCGGCACTGGGGCCTAGCGACGGGGGTGCTGGAGCCGGACCCCGATGCAGAGGACCGAACGGCTCTGCGCGTGTCCGACTTCGGGATCTACTTGCTTGGCGACGATGGAGCGGATCCTTACTGCGAGGACACTGCGACACTGTGGCTACTACACTGGCTACTTTGCCGGTCGCCTGAACGGGCCACGCTATGGCATTTCGTTTTCGGTCACTGGCGTGAGGGTGCGCTCGAGCTACGCAACCTGCAACCCGTCCTCGAGCGATGGCTGGCCGAGCGAGGTGGCACGATGCCATCGGCTTCGACATTACATCGCGACCTGCAGTGCCTTCAGAACACGTACATCGCGCCGCGTTCGAAGGGGATACACCTGGAGGATGTAGCGGGGTGCCCCCTGGCTTCGCTGGGTTTACTCTACGAAAACGGCGGCGTGATCTACCTGCGTGAAGGTCGGCAGCGTGGCCTACCGCCGGAGATCTTCGCGTATGCGGTGCTCGATTACTGGGACCAAACCTTTCCAGAGACAGAGACACTGTCGGCGCAGGAAGTGCTGTTTCGGCGAGCGAGTCCGGGGCAGGTGTTCCTGCTGAGCGAGGAGCAAGCTTTTGACTTGGTCAATCGGATCGAGACGTTTGATGAGGTCCCGTTCCGCTACGACAACACAGCCGGCCTTCAACAGTTTTACCGTACGCCGGGCGTAACGCCGCAGGCTATGCTCGATCGCTACTATGCCCGTGTCCTGCATACGGCATCATGAAGATCTGAATCCTATGGTTGTTATAAGGGGATCGTTTCAACGCAGCATCAACCTGGTCCGTGATTTCTACGGTGCTCAAAACCTTGATGGCTACATCGTCACGGTAAAAGCCCGCGAGTTGGTTGACCGCATGGCCGACGCGCTTGCTGCGCCTGTGGCTGGCCGGGCTTGGTCCATCACAGGACCGTACGGTGGCGGGAAAAGCGCCTTTGCCCTATTTACAGCTCATCTTCTGCGAGGCAATGATGCAGCATTTGCCAAACTCAAGGAAGCCGATGCGGGGCTTGCTGAGAAGCTACGCGCTGCGCGTGTGGGCGCGTTTTGCCCGGTGCTGGTCGTGGGGTCGCGAGAGTCGCTGGGAGCCGCCCTTTTGCGTGGGCTGGCGCAGGGTGTCTCGGCTTTTGTGGCCACCTTTGCTCGGCATCGAGGCCGACCTAGCGAAGAGGTGAAAACGTGCCGTACGGTGCTTCAAAAGGTCGCTCGGGAAGCGGAAGCTGCCGCCTTGCAGGACGTGGGTGATGACGTTGTGGTCGATCTGTACCAGCGGGCGGCGGCAGCGGTGCATAAAGCTACCGGCGGGGGGGTGCTCCTGATCGTGGACGAGCTAGGTAAACTGCTTGAGTATGCAGCCCTGTACCCCGAGCGAAGCGACCTCTACGTGCTGCAGCGTCTAGCTGAACGAGCTTCGCGGACGGGCGACACGCCAGAGACGGCAGCTCCGCTTCTCGTTTTCACCATCTTGCATCAGGCCTTTGAGCGTTATGCCGGTCGTCTGAGCACGGCACAGCGTGACGAGTGGCGCAAAGTACAAGGTCGTTTTGAGGACTTTGCCTTCGTTGAACCGGTCGGTGAGATGCTGCGCCTGCTGGCGCATGCCGTCCAGGTCGAGGACCCGGCTATGCTACCCGGCGACGCCCCGGCCGTAATTGACCGGTTACTCGGCGCGGCTACTCTGCAACCGAGCCTGGACCGAGAGCAGGTACGGGAGCATCTAGGCGAGGCGCTCCCGCTGCATCCGGCTGTCAGCATGATTGTAGGTCCGCTGTTTCGGCGCTTGGCTCAGAACGAACGCTCGCTCTTTGCTTTCCTCGCCTCGGGCGAGCCGGGGAGCTTCCTGGATGTGCTGGCGCATTCGATGCCTAATGCTGCCAAAGAAGACCAGCTGCGCGATGCCCCGCAACGGGTGCCCCTCTATCGCCTCGATCACCTCTACGACTACCTCATGGGGGCCGTCGGCGCAGCGCTTTTCAACGACCGCGTCGGCAAATTATGGGCCGAAACCGAGGCGGCCCTCTCCCGGCTGAAAGACCCTCAAGAGCTTGCGGTGCGCCTGCTCAAGCAGATCGCGCTTCTCAGCTTTGCCGGTCCACTGGCTGGCCTACCTCCTACGGCGGAGATCCTCCGTGCCACCGCCGATGCGCCTTCCGAGGCGGTGGATCGCACGCTGGAGAAGCTCAAGGCGGAGCGGCTCGTGACGTATCGCTCGTTCAAAGACGAGTACCACATCTGGCAGGGCAGCGATTTTGATCTCGAGGAGGCTCTCCGGAAGGCCCGCGAGCACGTCCCGGCCCGCACGCCCCTGGCCAAGCTGCTAGCCGACGTGCTACCGCCGACGCCGCTCATAGCCCGCCGCCACTCATACCGCACCGGCACGACCCGCGTCTTCGAGGTCCTGTACGCCTCCGACGAAGCCTGGCCGTCACTCATACAGCAGCCGCACAAGCGGGCCGATGGGCGCATCATCTACGTGCTACCCGAGCACGACGGCGACACAGAGCACCTGATGGCCTCCCTGCAAGAAGCCGTCGATGATCCGCTGACGCTGGTGGCCGTACCTGATGGCGTGGCGGCACTGCGCGAGGTGGTGCGCGAGCTGGCATGCCTCGAATGGGTACGCAAGTATGATGATGCACTGGACGGCGACGACGTGGCACGCCGCGAGGTCGACCAACAGCTTGCTGATCTGAGCGGCCTCGTCGAGCAGCGTCTCTCCACCTTGCTCGTCGCCGACGCTGAGGGCCGAAACCCTTGCACCTGGATCTACCAGGGACAGGTGTTCCGACTGCAAAACGAGCGTGCGTTACAGGATAAGCTCAGTCAGATATGCGACGAGATCTTTTCCCGGACACCGGAGATCTGGAATGAGTTGCTCAACCGCCACCAGCCCTCCTCGAGCGCTGTCAAAGGCCTGAAGCTCTTGCTGGAAGCGATGATCGAGCGAGGCGACCTCTACCGGCTCGGCATTGAGAAGCATCCGGCAGAGTATGGGATGTACGCCTCGATCCTCCAGGCCACGGGCATGCACCGCCCGGTATCCGATAATTCGGAGCGCTGGCACTTTGCACGACCTGATCCGGATGAACGACCCGGCTGCGCGGCGGTTTGGGATGCCATCACGAATATATTGCGAGCGGCCAAAGGACAGCGTGTGTCGGTGCGGGAACTCTACGAGGTTCTCCGACAGCCTCCCTATGGGGTGCGTGAAGGGCTGATCCCTGTCTTCCTGTTCGCGGTATACAAGGCGGCTGAAGACGAGATCGCCGTGTATGAGAACGGCACGTTTGTCTCCAGGATCGATTTTCAGACTATCGAGCGCCTGCTGAAAAGCCCGGACAAGTTCGAGATGCAGTGGGTGGAGATCAAAGGGGCGCGGGAAGAGGTACTTCGTCGGCTAGCTCCGCTCGTAGGGTTGACAGCAGCAGAGCAAAAGCCGCTGCCCTTTGTGCTTCGTCTGCTTGGTCGTGTCCACGGTCTACCGCCCTACGTACGCAAGACGGCGACGCTCTCGCAGACAGCCCTGAATGTGCGTGAGGCCCTGCATCATGCCGTCGAACCAACGACCTTGCTCTTTTCGGATCTGCCACACGCCTGCGGTGTCCGCTCGTTCCTGGTCGATGACGACGCCCGGTTGGACGATGTGGAGACCTTCGCAGAGCGCCTACAGGAAGCGCTGCGCGAACTAGGTGGGGCTTATGATGGGTTGTTGGCAGACCTTCAGACGCAGATAGCCCACGTCTTCCGGCTTCACGCGAAATCGGCGGATGAACGCCGTCATGAGCTTGCGGAGCGAGCACGGCCGTTGCTTCCCCATGCTACCGATACGCGCCTGAAGGCCTTCCTCGTCCGGGCCACCGACGAGATTCTCGATACGCAGGGCTGGTATGAGTCGCTGGCTGCGCTTCTGGCAAAACGGCCGCCGGTACAATGGAGCGACGAGGATCATGAGATCTTCGGCACTGCGCTTCGCGAAGTCGCTCGTCGGTTCCACACGCTTGAACCTATTGCCTTCGAGGCTGATCAGGAAGCGCCTGAACCGGAAGCACCGGTAGCGGATACGCGGATTCTCAAGCGGGTGCGCCTTAGCGTCACCGTACAGTACGAGGATGAGCACGAACACGTGATCAGTATCCATCCAGAGGATAACGACATCATCACGGCTGTTTATCGGCGTCTTCGCGAAGCCATCGATGCAGAAGACGTAGTGCTGGAAACAAAAATTGCCGCCCTGGCTCAATTAACCAACGAACTGCTCTCCGAACGAGAAAAAACTTATAAAGACCATGAGTAAAGTCCGGCACATCGTCGCCTTCAGCGGGGGAAAGGATAGTAGTGCGCTCGCCATCTATTTGCACGACCCCGAGCGTTGGCGCCGGGCGCTCGGCAAGCAGGGACTTCCTCCGCGCCCGCCTTTGGAAGAGGCCGAGTATGTATTCTGTGACACCGGTACCGAGCTGGCCGAGACGTACGACTACCTTGACCGGCTTGAAGCCTACCTCGGGCGGCCTATCCAGCGGCTCCGTGCCAACGTGCCACCGAGCAAGCCCGGCGAGCCGGACAAGACACCCTTCGATCACTACCTCGAACTCTACGGCGGCTTTCTACCTAGCCCGAACATGCGGTGGTGCACCCGGATGCTGAAGTTGAAGCCGTTCGAAGACTACATCGGCGACGACCCGGTGATCAGTTACGTCGGCATCCGAGCGGATGAAGGCGAATGGCGCGTCGATCCAGAGACACAGCGCAAGTATTTCCAGCATCGCAAAGGGTACATCAGCACGAAGCCCAACATCAAAACCGTTTTTCCTTTCATTGAAGATGGCCTCGTAAAAGCCGATATCTACCGTATACTCGACGATAGCGGCGTTGGCCGCCCGGACTATTATACATGGCGTTCACGCAGCGGCTGCTACTTCTGCTTTTTCCAGCGCAAGAGCGAGTGGGTCGGCCTGCTTGAGCACCACCCGGACCTGTACAAGCGAGCGATGGAGTATGAAAAGATCGACCCCGAGACGGGAGAACGTTTTACCTGGTCGGATGCCGAGTCGCTGGCTGAGCTGGCCCGGCCTGAGCGCATCGCCGAGATCAAGCGCCGGACCAAGGAGCGCGAAGAACGCCTCCGGAAAAGCCGTGCCAACGTGACGCTCATGGAGCAGTTTTTCGACGAGGTGCGCGACCTGGAAGACAGCGGCGCGGGGTGCAATATTTGCCATCTATAGGCGTGATGTTCTCCACCTGCGCAGTTCAATTGAACACATCATGAAGGCTAGCGAATTTTTACAGGCCCTGCAAACGTTCTTTCTCGACTTTATTGGAGCTATTATTCCTGGCTGGAGTTAACCCGGTTTGGTGGACTATCTTCCACTTACGAACAACGAAGAGGTCCCCATGCCACGAACACGTCCCGCGTATCCTACCGAGTTCCGCCAGCGACTCGTCGAACTGGCTCAGGCCGGTCGTAGCCCGCGTGAACTCGCTGAAGAATTTGAACCCTCCGAACAAACCATCCGCACCTGGATCAAACAAGCTGAGCGCGACGAGGGTACCCGCACCGACGGGCTCACCTCGAGAGAGCGCGAGGAGCTGCGCCAACTCCGCAAGGAGAACCGTCGTCTCCAGCAGGAGCGCGACATCCTGGCAAAGGCCGCGGCCTGGTTTGCTCAGGAGACGAACGTGATACCGAAGCGATCTTCACGTTCATAGACGCCCACCAGGCCGAATTCCCCATCCGCGTCATGTGTGCAGTCCTGGCGGTCTCCACCAGCGGCTACTACGCCTGGCGCAACCGAGTCCCTTCCCAGCGAGCCCGAGACGACGCGATGCTGACCGAGCAGATCCATGCCATCCACGCGTGGTCCCGCGGCACCTATGGCGCCCCCCGTATCCATGCCGAACTCAAGGATCAAGGCGTGCATGTGGGGTGCAAGCGTGTAGCTCGTTTGATGCGAGCAGCCGGCTTGCACGGCATTAGCCGCCGCAAAGGACCCACCACGACGCGGCGGAGGGAGGGAGCTAGACCCGCGCCGGATCTCGTCGAGCGGGATTTCACCGCGACCGAGCCGAACCAGTTGTGGGTGGCCGACATCACCTACGTGCCGACGGCGGCCGGCTTCCTGTACCTGGCTGTTGTGCTCGACGCGTTCAGTCGCCGTATCGTGGGCTGGTCGATGGCCAATCACTTGAGGACGGAGCTGGTGGTCGCCGCGTTGGAGATGGCGCTTGAGCAGCGGAAGCCGGAGGCGGTCATCCATCACTCCGACCAGGGGTCGCAGTACACCTCGATTGCCTTCGGGGTGCACTGTCGGGAAGCGGGTGTGGAGCCGTCAATGGGCTCGGTCGGTGACTGCTACGATAACGCCATGTGCGAGAGCTTCTTCGCTACGCTTGAATGCGAACTCATCGACCGTGAGGCCTTCGCGACGCGGGCCGAGGCGCGGATGGCGATCTTCGACTACATTGAAGGGTGGTACAACCCGCATCGGCGGCACTCGGCCCTGGAGTATCAGTCGCCGGTGAGCTACGAAAGAAGACACCAATCACAGGTCGCAGCCGAAAGCTGCTGACTGTCCACTAAAGCGGGGTAACTCCACTCGCGCGCTAGGCAAACATATAGTACTTGTTGAAGAGCACCCTTCAGAGCAGCGACGACGCTATTTTGGAATGCCGAGGGCTTGCGCCGATGTGACATTCTCCTCACTGAATGAAGGAGTGCTATATTTGCGATCCCTCTCAGTAGCTGCTCCAACACAGGAGAAGGATATGCTCGCCTGATTGAACAGCCGCTTTCTACTCTAAACGCAATACCCCAGATTGCATTGGTGAATCCGATGATCCAGGAGGAAGCTCTATTCCACGCCCTCTACCAAGCGTCAACGGAAAGCGAGGTAGATGAAGTCATCCAGCAGCATCCGGAGGTCTTCAAGCAGGAAAACTGGTATCCGTACGGCCAGAATGAGAGCAACTTCGGTGTGGTCGAGAACCAACAGGCCTCTCCGATTCCTGCACTGGTCGAAAAGGTGATCAATTCCATCGATGCCATTCTGATGAAACGCTGCCTTGAAGAAGGCATCGATCCGAAGTCACCTCAAGCGCCTCGTTCGGTCGAAGACGCCGTAAAACGTTTCTTCCCTGATGCGAAGAATTGGGATCTTCCTTCGTTCAGAGCACAACAGGCCGAGGCCATACAAATTCTGGCAGACGGCCCTCGCCTCAATACATCCCTTGTCATTTACGACGACGGGGAGGGGCAACACCCCGAAGATTTCGAAGACACCTTCCTTTCCTTGCTAAGGGGCAATAAGAACGAGATCCACTTCGTCCAAGGGAAATACAATATGGGCGGAGCCGGTGCTATTGTGTTCTGCGGGAAGAAGCGTTACCAACTGATCGGCTCGAAACGATTCGATGGGACAGGTTTGTTCGGCTTCACGCTCATGCGCAAGCACCCGCTGAGTGACGAGGAACGCAAGAGCAAGAAGAACACTTGGTATGAATATCTGAAGATTGACGGCAAGATCCCATCGTTCCACATCGATACGATGGATCTCGGTCTTTACAACCGGCTGTTCAAGACCGGGACGGTCATCAAACTATATTCCTATGACCTGCCGGAAGGTGCTCGTTCGGTCATCTCTCGGGACCTGAACCAGAGTATCAACGAATACCTGTTCGAACCTGCACTGCCGATCTACACCATTGATAAAGAAGAGCGCTATCCCAATGACCGCGCGCTTCAACGGCACCTCTATGGGTTGAAGCGCCGCCTTGAAGAGGAAGGCAGCAAGTATGTTGAGACGTACTTCTCGGAGACATATTCCGATGAGACCATCGGAACCGTGAAGATCACCTGCTACGTGTTCAAACCACGAATCGAAGGCAAAAATGCCAAGGAGAGCCGGGAAACCATCCAGCGGGAGTTTTTCAAGAACAACATGTCCGTGTTGTTCTCCATCAACGGGCAGGTGCACGGGCACTACACATCGGAATTCATCACGCGGTCGTTGAAATTCTCTCTACTGAAGGGCTATTTGATCATCCACGTGGACTGCACCCACGTGAACCTCGAGTTCCGTAACGAACTGTTTATGGCTTCCCGGGATCGCCTCAAGGCGGGGGAAGAATCCCGGACCCTGCGTCATGTCATTTCGGACGTTTTGTCCAAAAGCAAGCTCAAGGATATCTACAAGCAACGCCGCCAGGCCATCACCGTCGAGGGTGAGGATACAAAAGATCTACTCAAGAGCTTCACGGATAACCTGCCTCTGAAGGATGATCTCCTGTCTCTGCTGAACCAGACGTTCAAGCTAGATCAGAAGACGAAACGGGAGCCGCAACCCAAGCAGCACAAACCGTCACAGAACAATGGGCAGCAGCCACCGCCATTCAATCCTCAGCGGTTTCCGTCTTTTCTCAAAATCGAGGTCAAGGCTCAGGATAAGGATGGGTTGCCAATGGTAAAGGTCCCTCTGGGCGGTGAGCGCACCGCACGCTTCTCGACCGACGTGGAGGATCACTACTTCGACCGTGTGGAGGAACCGGGCGACTTACAGATTGCCATTCTGGACTACCGACCTAATGAGAGGGAGGGAGGGAGTCAGCCTGGCATTCCGGATAAGGTCGAATACTTCTTCAACGTGGCGCGCTCGAGCCCTAATCAGGGAATCATTAGAATCGCCTTCAATCCGACCGATAAGGTACAGGTAGGCGATGCGGTAAAAATCAAGGCCACGCTCATGGGCGCTGGCCAGAAATTCGAGGAAATCTTCTGGATAAAGATCTCGGAGCCGGAAAAGAAACAGAACAAGCAAAAGGCGAAACCGTCGAAAGAAGATGACAGAATCGGCCTACCTGCGCTGCATCTTGTTTACGAAGAGAAGAGGGACGGATACCTCGACTGGGAGGCACTCGAAGCCCAGGGGATTTCGATGAACCATGACACCGTGATGCATCCGAGCGTCGAAGGCGATAAGCTCGATGCCATCTATGTTAACATGGATAGTCGGGTGCTCAAGGACTACAAGTCCAAGTTGAAAACGGCAGAGCAGCTTGATCTGGCGGACAAGAGGTATATATCTTCTGTTTACTTCCATACCCTCTTCCTCTACATGATCACCCGCAATCGCAAATACACCATCTACCAGCAGCAAGGTGGACATGATGAGGAGCCGGTTGACCTCACCGACTATCTAAAAGACATCTTCGAAAGCTATTACTCAGCGTTCCTGCTCAACTTCGAAATGAGCGAGCTGATTGCTAGCTTGGAAGACTAAACATCTATCTACTCCTATGAGCGAAGTTGCTACAATGAGCGAAATTAACCTTGATTGGAATCCGGGCCGTGTCTTGTTCGGCCTCAGCAGAATTGGTTATACGCCTGCCTCCGCGCTGTGTGACTTGGTTGATAATGCCGTTCGTGCCAATGCTTCAGCGGTTCACATTCTTATCCACAAAGAGCGCGAGGACCTGAGCGACAGGAGCAAAAACAATGTCCGTGAATATCTCATCATCGACGACGGGGATGGCATGGACGAGGCCGGGCTAAAAAATGCGCTAATGCTTGGTTCGTCTGATCTAGAATACGAAAATCATGCATTGTGCAAGTTTGGCCTCGGCCTCAAATCCGCTTCCCTCTCACAGGGCGACGAGTTGCATGTCATTTCGTCTACAGGTGATGGCAACTTCCTGAAGTACATCCTCTCTTTGCCTGCCATTCAAAATAGAGGACAATATTTCGCTACCAAAGCTCACCTCAGTGAAGAAGACCGAGCACTCATTGACGAGTACCTGACTGATGGGCGGGGTACGATTATCCGCATCGGCCAGGTTCGTAAGAATAATCACCCCAGCGTTCGTAGCACCGTTGAAGAGCTTGAGTACAAGATCGGCGTTATCTACTTTTACTTCATGAAAGAAGATGGCTTAAAGATTTATGTGGACGGCAAGGAGATTTCACCCTTTGACGTACTCTTCATAGATGAAGCCAATGCCAACGGTAATTTGGACGAAAATGAATGGGATGGGCGTTCAACGAGATGGATTCAGCGTCCCAAAGATATATCGATAGATGCGGACTACGAACTAAAAGCTAGGATCGAAGTCACCCAACTACCTTATCCGCCTATTTTTGACTTAGACGGTGCCGGCGAACAGGCAAAAATCCGCGATAAGTATCGCATTGGAGCCGGCAACTATGGTTTCTATGTCTATCGAAACAAGCGTCTGATTTCTTGGGCAGAACGTTTTGGTGGCATTATTCCCCAAGACCAAGACTATTACTCTTTCAGAGGCCGCATCCTGATCGACGACTCGGCGGACGACGCTTTCAACATTGATGTTAAGAAAGCGACTATCACGCTTTCTGACGACGCCGAACGAACGATTAGTGACTACTCGGCAAACTACAAAAGCAAGAGCAAAAAAGCTTGGAATCGCGCTAACAATCTGCGCAAAGAGCGCCAGGGCGATGATCCTAATCTAGTTGCTAACCAAATCGTAGAAGAGTACACCCCTCCGCCTAACTTACCGGGCGAAGGCATTCCCTCAACAGAGGAAATCCAGAAGCAGCGAGAACGAGAGACGGAACTCCAAGAGGAGATGCGCGACAAACTGCGCAAGGAAACCGCCCGCAAGAAACAGGAGAAAGAAAATCAACCCATTTCGGAGGAAGAGCTAACCGAAGAGGACCTAGAAGCGGTGCTCCGGGAAAACACGCATCCAGCAGCCCACAAAATCTTCCAAGTCAGTACTATCCTAGACAATTTGCTTTGGGAGCCCTACCATGATGCTGAACACGAACACTGCGTGCGCATCAATCGAGGACACCGATTTGGAAGGTTGATATATGATGACAACCATAGTAATACGGACCTGCAGGTGATTTTCGAGCTGATGCTACTTCAGCTTGCTATTGCCGAAGTATATGCGCAAAAGAATCTAACAAAATATAAACGAGAGAATGTGAATAACATCGTTACCGAGTTCAGGCGGTACACTTCCGAATTTCTAGCTGACATGTGCCGTAAACTCGATCATAAGCTACCTAAGTCTAGCAGCTAGCCATTGTATCATGCCTTCTGTAATTGGTGCCTGCTTCGATGGAAGATTGGCATACATTTATATTTGGCTCTCGAAGAAGCATCGTGTTGTTTACGTCGGCCAGACCAACGGTACGGAGGGTACGCTTGGGAGGGCCGCACAGCATGTTACGATAAGAGGTACTTTCCGTCAACGCTTTGAGGAAGTAGTAGGACTCCAGCTCGAAGCGATAGACGATCTGATTCTTCTGAGCTTTCCGCTGCCCTTTGAGCCAGAATTCACCGGCATTGAATCTTCGTTTCGTGAAGGCGTTGAGTTTCTCGTTCAGCAAGGCCTGCTTGACGCCCGCAGCAATCTTACGCCCATGTATCGGGTCATATCAACCGTTCGGCCTACGGCACAAGCCTCTCTGAAAAGAGTACAAACTTGTGCTGATGACATTGTGAAGCAGTTCGTGGTGGCCTATGCAACCCTCACCCCGCTGCCGCCTATTTACTGACGAATCAAACAAAACGCCTCTGCAATCAGTCCCCTTTATGGGAACTACATATCCGCCTTCTTCTTCTGGATCTCGCAGCGGGTGTCGAGGTGCTCGCTAGAATACATCGAACCAGTGTCTTCGATCAGGACAGACGGCACGGGCGCGTCCGCCACCCGAGTCGCTGCACCCTCACCGCTGCCATCGCCCGGCTTGTTGAAAAGCACATTAGATGAGGGTCGGACATAAATGTTAAGTTGAGCAAAAACAGAGCCGCACCGAGCGTGTGCCCCGTACGGCTCCTGCTGTACCTTGAGGGTATCGAGCCTCTCAAGTTCAACAGCAAGAGCCATGATACACCCCGACGCGCTTCTGTTCAAACTCATCGCGCTCATTGACAAACTGCCCCAGCCCAAGACTTCACCCCGAAGAGGACGCCCGGTGGTTTATCCCGAGACGCTCTTTCTTAAGGCGCTCGTGATCATGACGCTGCGCCACCTCTATCAGGTTGGCGCGTTCCTCGCCGTGCTCGATCAACCGGATATGGCTTCTGTCAAGGCCGTCTTGCTCGATGAGCAGGGACGCTTTCCCTGTCGGCGAACCTGGGAACGACGACTGGCCAACCTTCCCGAATCCCTGCCCGCACGGATCGGGCTGATCGGACGCATGCTCGTCGAGATGATCAAGCCGTGGGCCAACTCGGGACGCGCTGTGGCGCTCGACTCGACCATTTTGCACGCTTCTGGCGGGGTGTGGCACAAAAAACACCGTGATGCAGGCCTTGTGCCCCACAGCCGGATTGACACCGAGGCGGCCTGGACGCAGAGCGGCTGGCACGGCTGGGTCTACGGCTGGAAGCTGCATCTGGCCGTGACCGTGGCCTCGGTCTGGATTCCGGTGGCGGCTCGGCTGCGCCCGGCCAACGAGGCCGACAATGTCGTGGCCGAGGATCTGATCCCGGAGCTTCCCTTCGAGGTGCGCTATGTGCTGGGCGACAAGCATTACAACGCACCCAACGTCACGGCAGCGTGTCGGTTGCGCAACTTGTTTGCCGTGACGACGAAGCGGGGCGCCTACCCGCACACGGACGACGGGGTCGAAGTCCGGCGCATCTTTCACAAGTTGCGCTCGGTTGCCAATGAGAACTTCAATGAACAGTTCAAGGCCATCTTCAATGGGCACGACCGGGTACCCACGAAAGGCCTGGTCGCGACGCAGCGGTATGCGCTCGGGGCGGTGCTAGTCTACCAGTTGGTGCTCTGGCACCGCTATGAGCAAGGCTTGCCTTTGCGTCAGGGGCTAAAGGCTTATATCAAAGCCGCTTAACATTTATTTCCGACCCTCATTTGGGTCAAAGTCCCTGAGTAGCGCTATACCCACAAGCCGTTATAAAAACACCTCATACTTTTGCCCTGATTCTCACCGTGTCCCGTCCGTCGCCGGGTGGACGGTGAACGAGCGCATCATGCCGGCGTGGCGCTGTGCCTGCCCGGCATGGCCCTCATCCTCTTCGGCCCCCGCCCGGGGTGAAGCGTACGGCGTCTTGCATGCGGGCCCGGAGCGCGTCGGCGTTTGCCGGGAGAAATTGCCATTAATGAGATATTTAAAGGCAGGTTTGTTGCGTGCAGGCGCTCCGCCTATCTGGACCGGTGAGCGCCGGCCGCTGGTGGCAGGGGAAGAATACGGATCATGACCACTTGCGGTGTCCTCTGCGCAATTGATCTGCCGCGAGGCGTTTTTACCTAAATGCTCTTTCGAGCAGGACGTGTACCTCTGGGTGCTGCCGGCGCCGAAACGAGCCACACGACCCTTTCTTCCCGGCAGGGAAAGACCCCGGAAGGAAGGAGAGAGGGGCATGTCCGCCACGTGCATCACGCCGCGGCCGGTGTGATAGGTAACCGGGTTCGTTGAATCAAGCGAGGTAAATACCATGCCAGCACTTCAGCGTCTTCCGAGAAGAGCCACCTCGCGGGGGTTCTCGATACCCCTGATGTATGGATTCAATCATGCGGGGGCGATGGTCTCTTCGCTCGTGAATGTCAATCATCGCAACGAATATCGACTCAAGGCCGGCGCCGACGTGTCGAAAGCGCATGCAAGGCGCGTCTGGACTTTCAGGGACAATGAACACATGTTGCTTGCATTGAACGAGTGGCTTGCCGGTGGGAGCAGTTATCCGTTCTTGACTGCGTTTCTGGGTATTGCGGTTGGGTTCATAAGCACGCCGGCGGGAGTAGCATGGTCCGTCTTCTTCGCCGCAATGGACAACGCGCGGTCGAATCTTTCCGCTCAGTGTTTCGCACGCGTTGCCGACCAGCTCTGGATGGTTGAGGCGGTCGGGTTGGACGACGGTGCTCCCGTCTACATGCGGCAGATCTGGTTGGTCGATCCGCTGCGAAATGGCAATTCGGGCCCGCCTGCCTCGAGCTGGTGCATCGCTGAAGATCGCTATGAGGTCGCCCTGTAGCCGGTCAACCGCCGGTTCGTGCAACGAAGCCGGCGTGTCGTATCCGTCAGGCCCCGCCCGTGCCTGAACGCTGGACCGGACCTGCCGCTCGGCCGGGATCGGGCGTCATCACGCTTTCTTCACAATTCCTCTGGCCCCTCACCCGGTCTTTTCGCGTGATCGTTACTGGAGGGGGTGCCGGCAGGACGCGGCGCCGTGGAGTCTTCGCACGAGCCGCGAAACCCGAAGCTTCGGCGCGGGTGGCCCTCCGGGTGCACGCTGGAGTTTGGAACGTGCCCGCCCTGTTTCCTTGTGTTTGAAAAGCATGGGGTTGCATCGTACCTTGATGGCGGGATGCACCGCGCGCTGCATCCAGGCAAGACCACCCGGCGGGGGGCGAGGCTCGATCTGATCAACTAACGTCTACGGAGGGTGACATGACAGGGACGCAATGGATGAAACGGGCGGGATGGATGATGCTTGCCGTCGTGTTGGTGGCAACGGTTCCGCAGGAAGCCGAGGCGCAACTGCTGAAGCGGTTGAAGAACCGGGCCAAGGAGACGGCCGAGAACGCGCTCGAACGGAAGGCCGAGGAGGCGGTGGACCGCGCCGTAAACCGTGCCGTGGACCGGGCCGTGGATGGCTACATCGACCGCGCCATGACACGGGTCTTCGGGGAGAAGGCCGCCGCCGAGGGAACCCAGCGCAATGCCGGTATGCGGGAGCTGGAGGCTGCCATGATCAGCCTGTACGGCTACGGCCAGGCCGCCGGCGCAGTGGAGCCGGTGCCGTTCCGCGACTTGAAGGCGCTGCTGCCCGACCGCGCCGCCGGCCTCGCCCGCACCGATGACTCCGGCGAGACGACCCGGGCCTACGGCATCAGCATGTCCCAGGCCGAGGCCACCTACGGCAGCGGCGACCGCGCCGTCGACCTGGCCATCCTGGACCTGGGGTCGATGCAGAGTATGGCGCTCTACGGCTATGCCTGGCTGATGACCGACATCGACGTCGAGACCGAAGACGGCTACGAGCGCACCACCACGTTCGAGGGCTTTCCGGCCTTCGAGTCGTCGAAACAGCGGCAGGGGGGCGAGGAGACGGCCTTTCAGGTGATCGTCGGCCAGCGCTTCGTCGTGGCCGCCAACGGCCGCGGCGTCCCGATTGACGCCCTGAAGGAGGCCGTCGGGGACGTCGATCTGCAGCGGCTGAACGAGCTGCGCAGCTACGGGCTCTCCGAGGAAGCCGCGGCCGCGCAAGAACAACAGCGGCGGGCCATGCAGGGCACGGCCGACAGCCTGCGCGCGGCCTACGGGACGGCGGGAGGCGTGGAGGTGGCCGACTTCCGCGCCCTGAAGGCGCTGCTCCCCGAACGCCTGCCCGGCATGGTGCGGGAGGACGCCCAGGGCCAGAAGGGCTCCGCGATGGGGATTACCACCTCTTCCGCCGAGGCGGCCTTCCGCAGCGAGGACGGCCAGGCCTGGATGAACGTCAGCATCACCGACCTGGGCTCGCTCCAGAGCCTGACGATGATCAGCTACGGCTGGCTCAACACGCAGATCGAGACGGAAGACGACACCGGCTACGCGCGCACGACGACCTTCAAAGGCTATCCGGCCTACGAGGAATTCCGGCGTCGGGATGGTGAGACGAGCGCCTCGATGCAGGTGATCGTCGGGCAGCGCTTCGTCGTGTCCGCCGAGGGCCAGGGCATCGGCATGGACGACGTGAAAGCCGCACTCGAGCGGATCGACCTGGGCGCTGTCGCCGCGCTGTAGCGCCCGCCCCGTCGCAGCAGCGATACGCGGAGGACCGGCATCAGGTGAATGGCCGGTGCCCCCACTATTCCGGCCGGATGCACCGTGAGCGAGCGCATCATGCCGGCGTGGCGCTGTGCCTGCCCGGCATGGCCCTCATCCGCTTCGGCCCCCGCCCGGAGGACCGCGGACACACAGGGAAGCGGCCATCAGCTGGCTTCGTGCACGCGGAATAACCGGGGCCTTGATGATTCACGAAAACATGTGCAAGACGTGTCGGGATTATATGTCACCTGGCGGCATATTTCCAGACTGGTCCAGACTGTAAGTTATTGCATCATCATCGCTTAACAGGTATATTAACGCGGTGATACATGGCCGTGGGGCGCGTTGTAATACGGCCAATTGCAGGTTAATAATAGGTTATACAGCCCTCGCACCAGCTCACGCCGCAGAGACAGCGGCAGTTGAAGGAACAGGAACAACATGCCTTACACCAAGCCCGCTATCCAGGCGGAAGCTTGCGGAGAACAAGCCGAAGCCAGCATCAAAATCGAGGAAGGCAGCAGCCTGACTCCGCCGGTCCGGCGACGCAACCTTCAGGTGAATGCCGTATGCCGTCACTGTACAAACTAAAAGAGGTTCATCCATGGTTACGAGATACGTTCTAACCACCGTCTTTTTAGGCGTGTTCTACTCATCTCACTCGCTTCTTGCGACTCGGCTGAGATAACCGATTCTCCATCTCCTCAGGAAGAGAGAATGCCTCTTCAAACTAGCTCCTCTGAGTTTGCCCAAGCACGGGGGCAGTTAAACGCCTCGCTCATTCCCAATTCTCTCGACGACATTTTCGTCAAACTAGCCGATCGCTTCGACGGCTTCGGGGGCGTATATGAAAACGAAGAAGGTCAGTTGGTGCTCGTCTCCAGGGAGCCTCAGGGCGAGCGCATTCTAAAATAGGCTAGTGTTAATGGCCTGGGATGTCGTAAGCTGTGCCGGTTCGTCAGCCGTTCCAGTTTGCTCCCCTCCGTTCATGTCTGAGACCTGCTTTATTCGCTATTTTGACCACCTTGAGGACCCCCGACGCGATCAGGGCAAACGCCACCGGCTCGAGCACGTGCTCGTGATCGCCCTCTGTGCCGTTGTTGCCGGTGCTGAGGGCTGGGATGACATCGCCACGTTCGCCCAGGCCAAAGTCTCCTGGCTGACCCAACGGCTCGACCTCAAACATGGCACGCCCTCGGGCGACACCTTCCGCCGCGTCCTGGCCGCCATCTGCCCGGAGGCCTTCGCCCGCGGCTTCGTACGCTGGGTGGAGGCGCTGGCCCAACAGACGGCCGGCGAGGTCATTGCCATCGATGGCAAGACGCTGCGCCGCAGTTACGACAAAGACGACCCGAAGGCCGCCCTGCACATGATCTCGGCCTGGGCGTGTGAGCAGCATCTGGTGCTGGCGCAAGAGAAGGTCTCGGCCAAGAGCAATGAGATTACCGCGATTCCGGCGCTTCTGGAGGTGTTGGACCTCGAAGGCTGCATTGTGACGCTCGATGCGATGGGCACGCAGACCGAGATTGCCGAAGCGATCTGCGCGCAGGGGGCGGACTACGTGTTGGCCCTGAAGGGCAACCAGGGCCTGCTCCACCGTGAGGTGCGGGCCTACTTCGAGCAGGGGCGCACGCGGCACTGGCGGGCGATGCCGGTCGCCTACGCGGAGCGCTGTGACCTGGGGCACGGGCGCAAGGAAGTGCGTCGGCTGTGGATCTCGACCGATGTGGCCTGGGTGCCCAAGGCCGAGGCGTGGCGTGACCTGAACAGCCTCGTGATGGTCGAACACGAGCGCCACACGCAGCAGGGCGTGAGTCTGGAGCGCCGCTTCTACATCAGCAGCCTCGCGACCACAGCGGAGCAGATGCTGGATATCATCCGGAGTCACTGGGGCATTGAGAATCAGCTGCACTGGGTGCTCGATGTGGTGTTTCGGGAGGATGAGAGCCGTATTCGGCGCGATCACGGGGGGCAGAACATGGCGGTGGTGCGGCAGCTAGCGCTCAACCTGTTGCGCAAGGACGAAACGAAGCGGTTGAGTCTGCGCATGAAGCGAAAACGGGCCGGTTGGGACGATGCCTTCCTGGCGCAGATCGTCGGAATTTAGAATGCGCTCGCCCTGCAGGGAGCCTGAGAACACAAGAGCCGCCCGGGACGAACTCGTCGCTGAATTATTTGAGGTGATGGAGATCGACGATAAATCCCGCGACGCTTATTTGAGCAAGGAGATTCCTGTACAGCCGGGCGCTTACAGTTTCACGGAACTGGCTGTCCACCGTGATTTAATTGAAAGAAACCTGCGAGACGCTATCCCTCTCGTGCTTACCGACGTTGACGAGCGCAGGAATGTGGTGGTGATTGGCCTTGATGAAACGGCAAACATATCAATAGCCGATGTGATTTCAAAGATGGCTCGGTTGGGAGTTCCGCCCGAGGCTGTTGTGTTCGAACGGATGCCCATTCCTCAAGCTGCGATAGATATGTCGCCTGACCCGAAACTTCCCACTTCAACGCTGCTTCCACAGCTAACCGACTATGTGCGTCCGCTCGCAGGGGGACTCAAGATTGATAGAAACGGCGGGTGTACACTTGGTATACCAGTATGGTACGGGAACCCTGGGAATCAAACGCGCGGATTCCTGACCGCTTCACATTGCACAGGGTTCGTCGGTTATAATAACGGAAGCCAGTGGGGACAGCCCTTGCTTAGCAATGCTATCGGAGTAGAATTTGAAGACCCGCCGCTTACGAACTGCGGATCAGGATATTGTGATTTAACGGATGCCGCGCTGATCGACCTGAACAGCGCCCACGACAATAGTTCTATGGCCCTCCCCGGCCATGTGTATCTTACAGATTTCAGCAGCAGCACAGGACCTGGAGGGTATGCTGTCACAGGTGAAACGCTCCCGCTCGGGGTCCAGTCGCCCTTCATGGGTTTGGACGTGAACAAAGTAGGCGTTCGGACGGGGTGGACCACGGGTGAAATTACAGGTACTTGTGTTACGACCTACGTTGTGGTCCGCCATCCTGATGGTGTTCAACGATTAACGCGTCTCCCTTGCTACATTCGAGCGACCACGCCCGTCAACAGCGGTGATAGCGGATCAGCCTTGTTTCGTATAGTCTACGATCCTGATCCAGACGGAGGCAATTTCCTGGGCATTTTGTCTGCATGTAGCGGATGTAATCCCGATGTGACCTCACAGACAGGTGACGGCTTCTACGTCTCGTGGTCCGCCATCAGTCAAGCCATGAATCAACATATTACGATGGTGGAGGATCAAGGGATTGAGTAGAACTATGGCGCAATATCATTCAGCCTTGTTCCTTGCTCTGATGCTCGCTTCACTGGGGGGTGTCCGTTCTGCCCATGCGCAGGAGCAATACATCTACTGGATTGGAGCAATCCAGCCGGAGGAGACCAGAGGCAACACGATTTTTCGTTACGCGCTCGATAGTGGCGTAGTGGACACCCTAGTGCAATCCGGGGAACTAGGCCCGGAAGAGCATGTGCCGCGGTATTTTTACTATGTGACCGTCGACACACTCCGCGGGCATATCTACTGGACGGATTCGGGGGGGACGGAGCCAGATGGGGCGGAATTACTCGGAGCCATCCGACGCGCGTCCCTGGATGGCGATAGTGCTGAGGTATACCTGGGGGGTATCGTGTGTGGCGTGGGTGCACTGAAAGATATTGAGATCGACACCGCGGGAGAAACAGTTTATTGGAGCGAAAACTCAGACTGTTATAGACCTCTGCATCGCACAGACCTGGTACGGCCCGATCCTTTTCAGAGTTTGCTTCCAACAAACGGTCCTTATGCCGTGTCGGCTATTGAGCTCGATCTCCGCAATCAGATGATCTATTGGACGAACAACGATTTCTTCGTCCAAAAACCTCTCGGGATTCTACGGGCTCCCCTTAACGATACTGTGTCTGATGAATACATCATAACGGGTTGTATTGGGGACATCGCCCTGGCCCATATGCTGTCCAAAGTCTATTGGGCTCCCTGTAACAGTAGCACCATCCGGCGCGCCAATCTCGATGGTACCGAGGTCGAGAATGTGATCGTAAGCCAGGGAGCGGTAGGTAATCTGGCTATAGACCACAAGGGAGGGAAAATCTACTGGACCGAGACCAGCGAAGGCACCATCCGGCGCGCCAATCTCGACGGCAGTGAGGTGGAAGATCTCCTGTCGGGGCTGGTCGTGCCCACCAGCCTGGCGCTCAATTTCGGGTGGGATGTCCGCGTAGACGTAGAGACGGACGCGGGGCTGCCGGATCGCGTAGAACTGCAGGACATCTATCCCAATCCGGTGCAGGAAAGGGCCATCATTGCGTTTGTGCTTACCGAGCCGGCTCACGTCACGCTGGAGATCTACGACCAGCTAGGTCGCCGGGTCGAAATCCTCGCCTCGGGTACGTATCCGCCCGGTACGTTCCGTGTTCAATGGAACCCGACTGATCAGGCGAATGGAGTGTATTTTTGCAGAATGGCTTCCGATAATCGGTCTGAGACCATTGTGCTCGTATTACAACGATAGAAAAGGATGTTGAAATCCCATGTGGGTGTCGAGCGTGATATGCGTCGGGTGGCTAGCGGTTGTGGAGGGCGATAGTTCTGTTAGGTGCCGTCGGGGTAATCAACTCTGAGCGGCTGGAATGCATCAGAGAGTGACTCGTACGTTAGCTGTTGCCAGGCGAGTACAGGGCTGTATAACCCGCGCATCAACGCGGACGCACCGCTGGTCGGCGTTTTCACGCTGCCCGAGTGTCAGTGTTTCCGTAGCTTGTTGAAACCATGTGCCAGCGGTGCGCCGGTTATGCGCAAATCGTTAGGTGCCCCAGGAGGCTGTCATGAAGATCTGCTCTCTCATGCTCCGGTCGCTGTTGTTTGCGCCGCTTGTCTACGGCCAAGCGAACGCGGGATCTGTTGTACCTGATACCCTCGATTGGAAACGATATTTTCCGCTCCAAGTCGGCAATGTATGGGAATACGTCGTTACTGAGCCTACCTCGGAGCTGCGTAGAGAAATCATCAGCGATACGCTTGCCGGCGGTCACAGATACTTTCTGATGACGGAAACATGGCAGGGAGCTACCATTCTGCCCGTAGATACGGTCTTTGTGCGGTACGATACGGCTGGAGTTGTGGTCATCATCGAAGCGGTTGAGGCAGATACCGCGGCAGTACCTCGCCGTTTTCCTATCGGTGAAGGCGATAACGACAATTTTCTTGAGTATTTCGACCTGCGCGCAGCCTTCGGCGATACACTGTTCTTTGACGCTCAGGAACAGGAACCCTACTGGATCAGCGGGGGATTTGAGGAAGAAGTTCTGATAAATGGCGATCGTGTAGAGGTGGGGGCTCTTAAATGTCTCCACCGGCTGTGGTGGTTCGAGTGCTATGGGACGGATATTGGTTTTGTCGAAGGAGGAAGCCTGCTGTTCTACCGATTGGTCTATGCGAGAATCGGGAGACGAGAATACGGGGCAAGTTTGTTTACCGCTGTAGAACCCGAAGTAGATCTGAGCAGACAGTTTCTCATCAAGGCTGTTTATCCGAACCCGTTCACTGATGAAGCAACGGTTGAGTATGAACTCGCAGGGTCGGAGCGTGTGACGATAGAACTGTTCGATCTGCTCGGGCGAAAGCTGAGATCAGAGGTATTGTCGTATCGGCGCGCAGGCAGGCAACAGTATTTTCTTAAGGCAGGGGATCTTGCCTCAGGCATGTACATTATTCGCGCTATAAGTGGAAAGGGCGAGCAATCTGTCCGGCTCATAACGAAACGCAGGTGAAGGGAAGCATAACCAGGCGCTGCGCGCGGACCCAAAGCCGGTCGGTGTTTTCTCGACCACCGTTGCTACCGCTATAGGTTTTCCCGACCTTGAGCGATGGTGCCCGCAAGCCCTGGGCCGGTGAGCGCCCATCCGTTATAAAAACACCTCCGCCCCCACCCACACCCCTCACCGTGTCCCGTCCGTGGCCGGGTGGACGGTGAACGAGCGCATCATGCCGGCGTGCAGGGGCTCGGCGAGGGGTCCGTGCAGCATCCCGTCGCCGGAACGTATCGAAAGATGACCGGAACGATTTCGAAGCAGACCGAATACAAACGCAAGCCCCCTCGCCGCAACCGCTCGTCCCGCCTACCGATATGCCTGCCGCCAAAGAGCCACCACGCTACGTGACCGACCTCGAAGGGAACCGCGTGGCCGTCATTCTCGACCTGGACCTGTATGAGCAGCTTCTCGAGGCCGCGGAGGAGCTGGAGGAGATCCGTGCCTACGATGAGGCCAAAGCCTCCGGGGACGAGGCCATTCCGTTCGAGCAGGCCATCCGCGAGATCGAGCAACAGCGCCGGTGAGCTATCGGGTCGAGATCTTACGCCGGGCGCAGAAGGCGCTACCCCTCACCGCGTCCCGCCCGTGGCCGGGTGGACGGTGAACGAGAGCATCATGCCGGCGTGCAGGTGCTCGGCAATGTGGCAGTGCAGCATCCAGTCGCCGGGGTTGGACATGTCCACCAGCAGGTCGACCGTGGAGCCGACGGGGATGATGGCGGTGTCTTTCCACACCAGGTTGTCGTTCGGCACGCCGTCCATCGAGAGGACGAGGAAGCGCTGCCCGTGGATGTGGATGGGGTGGTGCATCGGGTGAAACGTCTCCGGGTCGTTGAAGACGCGGAGCTTCACCACGTCGCCCTGCCGGAAGTCCCAGTGCACGTCCATGTTCTCCCGGCCGGTGGCCGCGTCGCGGAGGAGCCACGTGACCTCGTGGGCGGTGGAGAGCCAGTTCATCATGGGCATGGCGTCGTTCCACTCCACGGGCGGCACGTAGAGCGTGTCGAGCTCCATGGCGAGCATGATGGGCAGCGGCAGGTTCTTCACGCGCACGCCCAGGGTCAGCGTGTGGTCGACGGGCTTGTCGAAGAAGGGGCGGAAGGCGTCGAGGTCGCGTCGCACGTCGGCGGGGGCGCGGAGGGTGTCGAAGGCGGCGGCCGGCCCCGGCGGCGCAGGCTCGTCGAGGACGGTGACGAGGCCGAGGGTGTCGACGTGCGGGTAGAACTCGCCGCGGAAGTGGTCGACGGCCTGGATGGCGTTCTTCAGGGCGTAGGTGCCGGGCGCGTCGAAGCGCACCTCGACGACGTACCGCTCGGCGGGGGCGATGGGCACGCTGCCCACCCACGCCTCGCGCTCGTACCGGCTCACGTCGGAGGCCACCACCTTGGCCCGCCCGCCCTCGAAGACCACGTTGAACGTCCGCGCGTTGGCCACGTTGGTCAGGTAGAAGCGCACCACCTCACCCCGGCGGACGGTCAGGCGGTAGTCCGGCGCGCCGTTGACGAGCATCACGTTGCCGAAGCGCCCCATGAGCGTGTGGGTCGGGGCGTCGTCGCCGTAGGGGATCAGGCCGGCGTCGTCGAGCAGGAGGTCGTCCAGGATGAGCACCTCCTCGCGGTGGACGGGCCCGTAGGAGCCCGCGCCCGGCGGGTCGACGAGCATGTTGCCATAGAGGCCCAGGTCCTGCTGGACGTCCTCGCGCACGTGGGGGTGGTACCAGTAGATGCCGGCGTCGGGGAAGCGGACCTCGTAGGTGAACGTCTCGCCCCGCCCCACGGGGGCCTGCGTCAGGCCGGGGACGCCGTCGAAGCGGTTGTCGAGGCGGAGGCCGTGCCAGTGGACGGTGGTGGGCTGCTCGATGTCGTTGTGGAAGCGGACGACCACCTTCGTCCCCTGCCGCACGCGCAGGAGGGGGCCGGGGTACTGGCCGTTGTAGCCGTACATGACGAGCGTCTTGCCGCCGAGGGTGCGGCGCACCAGCCCCGCCCGCAGCTCCAGCGTGTCGCCGTCGGCCAGGGCGACGACCTCGCGGGGGCGGGCCTCGGGCAGCCGCGCCGGGTCGATCCCCTGGCCGGGGAGGTACGGCCCGGCGGTGGGCAGCGCCCCTTCGAGGCCCGGCAGCATGGGCATGCTCATGTCCATCGGCGGCATGCGCCAGGCCAGGCTGTCGGCGGGGCCGTGCATCCCGTGGTGGCCGTGGTGCTGGGCCGGGGCGGCCGTCGCCAGGCAGAGGAAGAGGCCGAGGAAAGCGAGGCGCTGGATCATCAGTTGAACCCGTAGTTCGTGCAGGGCTCCTGCTGGAAGGGCCCGTGGCCGGCCATCGTGTGCATGAACCCGCTCTTCGAGAGGCCCCGGAGCACCACGGGGCCGGTCCACCGTGCCGCCGGTTCGGCCGAGGGCTCGAGCGTGATGAAGACGAGGAACTTGTTGAAGTGTACCCGGCCTTTCGCCGTTCCGTTGGCGTCGAGGGGGCCCAGGCGCTCGACGACGTCGAGGGCGGGGGTGGCGACCCAGGCGACGTATACGCCCTGCGTCGAGGGAGGCAGGCGCTCGACGGCAACGCGCAGGTCGTAGACGTAATGCCCCTCCGGCGTGACGGCGATGCCGAAGGGGGACTTCGCGAAGGTGACGTAGCCTGCACCGCGTGCCGCGCGCGTGCCGGGCAGGCGCTTCGTGCTGACCAGGTCGATCCGGTAATATTCGGGCGGGCCGGGGTCGGGCGTGCACGGGGCCGGCGCGGTGCCGGCCGTCGGGCCGGGCACCGGCGCCATCCCGAACGCCAGGAGGGCCATGCCGAGAAGGCCGGCCCGCTTGCCCGCCTGTTTTCTCTTTTGCTCCATCACAGGGCCGGGAGTGTCGTTCTTGTTTCGTTCCGGCACCTTCTCCCAACGCACGACGCGCCCTGTTTCTCCCGTACGGGCCGAACCGTGTTCAATGCGTTCCCATCGGCCCCTCGTCCCACTTCTGGGCGCTGGAGATGTCCGGCACGCCCCAGTCGGCGCCGTTCCATCCGTCGAAGCCCTCCATCCGGAAAACCCAGAAGCCGGTGGTCATGTCGCTGACGACGATCAGCCCGTCGGCGTTGCGCACGTCGACGCCGAAGGCGCCGTTGAAGACGGGGTAGCGGTCCTCGTTCGGCGGGCCGATATAGGTGTCGTAATAGGCCACCGTAACGGGATTCTTCGGGTCCATGAGGGAGAAGACCTGGAGGCCGTCCAGGTAGCCGGAGACGAAGACATAGGGCCAGCGCACCTCGTGGTTGTGGGTCAGGTGGCGCCAGTCGGCCGTCCAGGCGGAGATGGGCTGGCTGATGTTGGTCACCTCGCCGTCGAGGGCGGGCTGCAGGTCGAAGATGCGGAGCGGGGCGTACTGGTACTCGGTCTCGGCCACCACGTAGCGGCCGCGCGGGCCGGGTGTGAAGGTGTGCCCCCAGGCCACGCCCGGGATGTTGGTCAGCGTGACGAGCAGTTCGGGGTTGGACAGGTCCGTCACGTTGTAGACGTAGTAGCCGCCCGTACCGCCGCCGTAGAAGCGGTCCTGGCCGCTGTCCGGATGGTAGCCGACGTAGAAGTCGTGGTAGCCGCGTCGTCCCTCGTTGGGGTTGGGCACCTCGCCCACGAGGGCGCCTGCCAGGTTGCCCTCCACCACCCGGCCCAGGTCGTAGACGTGCGCGGTGGGGCCGTTCGTCGTGGCGAAGAGGAGCACGCGGCCGTTCGAGTGCTTGTAGACGAAGATGTTGTGGAAGCCGCCGGGTTTCTCCGGCTCGCGGATGCGGGCCACCTCCTTGACCGTCGAGGGGTCGGGCAGGCCGGTCACGTCGAGCACGACGGCGCCGAGGTCGGGGTTGGGTCCGCCCTGTCGGAACTGAAGCGACTGCACCACATAGTAGCGGCCGTTCCATTTGAAGTGCTTCACGTCCATCGCGCCGGTGCCGACGTGGAGGTCCTGGTTTTCGATGCGCCAGCGGTAGATGACCTTCGGCTTCGTGGGGTCGGCGAGGTCGATGATGTCGGTGCCGCGCGGGCCCTCGTCGCCGTAGACCATGCGGGAGACGTAGGCGTAGGGCCGCGTGAGCTCCTGTTCGATATCGAGGTCAGCCACGCTCAGGCGCGGCCCGAGCGGCAGGTGGGCCAGCACCTCGATGTTGTCACTGCCGGGTTTCTCCGGCGTCCACTGCGCATGGGCCGGCACGGTCGCCAGTCCCACCAGGAGCAGGCCCGCGAGAAAGGGTCGGGTGTTCATGGGGCTTTGCCTCGTGTCGTGTATGGGTTTCGTTGTACGTCGTGCGGATACTGTGATGCGCGAGGGCGCGGGTCGTCCTGTCTCCGGTAGGACTTACGCAGTTGAGCCCTGTGCGGTGGCAGGACGACCCCTCCGTCGCTTCGCGACACCTCCCCTTGGCAAGGGGAGGGGCTTTAAAGGTAACAAAAAACGCCCTGCGAGCCCTTCCCCCTGGCCGCAGGCCGCACAGGGGGAAGTACCCCGAAGGGGGGGATGGGGGTCATGACCGCCGCATCGCTTCCATCGCCCGGGGTCTACCCCTCCGTCGCTTCGCGACACCTTCTCTTGGCAAGGGGAGGGGCTTTTAAAGGTCGCCGTCTCCCTGGTCGTGGGGGCCTGCCACGAAGCAAAAGGGGAGAAACCCGGCGGCTTTGTGGCCTATTGCGTAACGCCTGTTCGGTTCGTCCACGTGACCGTTTCTACCCACGAAATACGCACCACGCACCACACATCAGATGTCCACGTCCTTCCTTTTCAGGATGAAGACGCCTTCGCGCATACTCGTGACCACGATGATGCCGCTTTTGAAGAAGGGATAGTTGCTCCAGGAGCCGTTGAAGACGGGGGCGTCCGTCTCCGGGACGGTGTCGAAGAAGCCGATCTCCACGGGCTGCTCGCGGTTGGTGATGTCGAGGATGCGCAGGCCCGAGACGTAGTTCGACTCGAAGATGAGGTTGCCTTTCACGTACAGGTTGTGGTCGACCGACGGTACCGGGGCGATGTAGGCGCCGACGAACTGGGGGTCGTCGAGGTCGGTGACGTCCCAGATGACGGTGCGGGTGCCGGGCACGAGGCCGCTCATTTCGTCGCCCTCGTCGTTCAGGTAGAAGTAGCGGTGGTCTTCGGTGAGCCAGCCCTGATGGGCGTAGGCGACGTTCGGGTACGTGGCGCGGGCGATGGCCTTCGGGTTGGCTTTGTCCGTCACGTCGGCGATGGAGAGGGCCGTCTCGTTCGAGCCGAAACAGATCTCCCGGCCCTGGTAGTCGGCATCCGGGCCGCGGTAGACGACGCACTGCGCGTCGTGCGTGCCGCCGGTGCCGTTGTTGCCGGTGCCTGCGTGGCTGAAGCAGCCGGCGAACTGCGGGTTCTTCGGCTCGCGGATGTCGATCATGTGCAGGCCGCCGCCGCACGTCTCGCCGCCCATGCGGTTGCCCACGGCAAAGGCAAAGCCGGTCTCCTCGTTGATGACGATGTTGTGCGAGCTGTGGATCCGGGTGTAATGGGCGTCGGGGGTGAAGGTGACGGGCGGGTTCTCGACGCTCCGGAGGCGGGTCAGGTCGAAGACCTGCATGCCGTGCGGCCCGGCGCCGTCGGCCACGATGAAGGCGTGGTTCCGGTAGACCTTGACGTCGCGCCAGAGGCTGGCCGGGACGCCCTCGGTGCGGGGCAACTCGCCCAGGTAGACGGGGCGGGTGGGGTCGGAGACGTCGATGAAGGCGAGGCCGACGTTCTTGCCGACGAGGGCGTACTCGCGGCCCGTCTCGGGGTCGGTCCAGCCCCAGAGGTCGTTGACGAAGACACCCCGCTCGCCGCCGAGGTCTTCGACGGAGAGGAACGAGAGCAGGTCCACGTTTTCACAGGTGAACGCGGCGGCTTCGCCGTCGGTGCAGTTCACCTGCCCGCCGGTGATCGAAGGCGGGGTGCCGGTTTCTTTGAGCAGCACGGCCGCCTCGTGCCAGGTGCCGTCCTCCTGTCTTTCGTAGAGGACGGCGCGGCCCAGGCCGTAGTCGCCTTCCGGCGCGCCGGCGACGGCATGCCGGCCGGCCGCGGCCAGGCCCCGCCCGAACTGGTTGCCGGTCTGGCGGGCGGGATCGTGCAGCGTGTGTTTCGGCACCCCGGTGTTCGCATCGAACACGTAGACGTGTCCCGTCTGCTCCGGCGTTCCCGGGGCACCGACCCACAGGTTGCCACCGGCGAGGATCAGGGCTGCGCCGAAGTGGGCCGGTGCGTCCGTGCCCGGGGCCAGGGTGCTCATCAGCACCCAGCCGCGTTCGTCATGCCGGGCAAAGCGGGCCACGCGGCCGGCGCCGTCCGTGTGCAGGGGGGCGCCGGCGAAGGCCAGGTCGCCCGCGAGGGCCACGGCTGCGCCCAGGTGGGCGCCTTCGTCCGCGTCTTGGCCGCCCGTGAGCCTGCCGGCCGCGTGCCAGGTGCCGCCGGCCGGGTCGTAGCGGTAGACGTGGACGGCGCCGCGCCCGCCGTCGTGGCCAGGGGCGCCCACCAGGGCATGGGTGCCGTCGAAGGCCAGGGCGGTGCCGAACCGGTCGCCGGCGGCCGTGTCGTCGCCGCCCAGGGTGGTCTGATGGGTCCAGGCCCCGTCCGGCCCGCGCCGGTAGACGTGGACGGCGCCGCGCATGCCGTTCTCGACGTGGGCGCCGACCAGGGCGACGTCGCCCGCGAGGGCCACCGCCACGCCGAAGCCGCCGGCGCCTTCCGGGGCTTCGAGGCGGCCGGCTTCATGCCAGGTGCCGGCGGCGTCCCGCTCAAAGACGTACACCGTGTTCGGCGGGGCGCCGGGGAACGGTGCCTGGGCGACGGTGCCCACCAGGAGCGTGCCGCCGTCGAGGGCGAGGCTCTGGCCGAAACCGTCGCCAAAGCGCGGTGCGGCCGCCTGGAGCCGGCTCACTTCGCGCCACCCCCCATCGTCCTTCCGGAAGACGAACACCGTCCCGGGATCGGACAGGCTCATGGGCTGCCCGATGAATACCTCGTGCTCGGACAGGGCGAGGGACGAGCCGTACGTGGCATACTGCGCCCGCACCGGAGCCAGGGCGATGCACGCAAGAAGGAGACAGAGCAGGAGCGAGCGTTTCATGGCGTTCTCGGGGGTGATGCGGTTTCTGGCAGAGCGGCCGGGCAGGCCGGCGGGGGAAAAGCAACACCGGGCTGCCTCCGGCGTGTGTGGACCTACCCGGGATTCGACGCGAGGCGGGGAAAAGCGCGCCGGGAACCGGACAAGCATAAAAAACCGGCGGCGCAAAAGCAAAGCAAAAGGGTGGTGCCGCGCGGGCAGCACCACCCTTGATCTCGTGGCGGGCGGGGCGGACTCAGAAGTCCATGTCGTCCATCCCGCCACCGGGTACGGCCGGCGCCTTCTCCTGCTTGGGCTTGTCGGCCACGATGGACTCGGTCGTCAGCAGCAGCCCCGCCACCGACGCCGCGTTCTCCAGCGCCGTGCGGACCACCTTCGTCGGGTCGATCACGCCCTGCTTCAGCAGCGAGCCGTACTCCTCCGTCTGGGCGTTGAAGCCGAAGTCGCCTTCGCCTTCCTTCACCCGCTGCACCACGATCGAACCCTCCAGACCCGCGTTCGCCGCAATCTGGCGCAGCGGCTCCTCCAGCGCCCGGCGCACGATCGAAACCCCGATCGACTGGTCCTCGTTCTCCACCTCGAGCTCCTCCAGCACCGGGAGCGAACGGATGTAGGCCACACCCCCGCCGGGCACGATCCCTTCCTCGATCGCCGCCCGCGTCGCGTGCAGCGCATCCTCCACGCGCGCCTTCTTCTCCTTCATCTCCGGCTCCGTCGCGGCCCCGATCTTCAGCACCGCCACCCCGCCGGAGAGCTTCGCCAGACGCTCCTGCAGCTTCTCCCGGTCGTAGTCCGACGTCGTCGTCTCGATCTGCTGCTTGATCTGGTTCGCCCGCGCCTTGATCTGATCCGGGCTCCCGGCCCCGTCCACGATCGTCGTGTTGTCCTTGTCGATGACGATCCGCTTGGCGCGGCCCAGGTAGTCCAGCGTCGTGTTCTCGAGCCGGTATCCCTTCTCCTCCGAGACCACCGTGCCGCCCGTCAGGATCGCGATGTCCTCCAGCATCGCCTTGCGACGGTCGCCGAAGCCCGGCGCCTTCACCGCCGCCACGCGCAGCGTACCCCGCAGCTTGTTCACCACCAGCGTCGCCAGCGCCTCGCCCTCGACGTCCTCGGCGATGATCAGCAGCGGACGGCTCATCTGCGCCACCTTCTCCAGGATCGGCAACAGATCCTTCATCGAGGAGATCTTCTTGTCGTGGATCAGGATGTAGGCGTCCTCGAGCACGGCCTCCATCTTCTCGGCGTCGGTGACGAAGTAGGGCGAGAGGTAGCCCCGGTCGAACTGCATCCCCTCGACCACCTCGAGCGTCGTCTCGGTGCCGCGGGCCTCCTCGACCGTGATGACGCCCTCTTTGCCCACGCGCTCGAAGGCCTCGGCGATGAGCTCCCCGATGGCCGTGTCGTTGTTGGCCGAGATCGTGGCCACCTGCGCGATCTCCTGCTTGCCCTCGATCTCACGGCTGAGCGCACGCAGGCGCTCGACCACCTGCTCGACGGCCTTGTCGATGCCGCGCTTGAGGTCCATCGGGTTGGCCCCGGCCGTGACGTTCTTCAGCCCGGCCGACATGATCGCCTGCGCCAGCACCGTGGCCGTGGTGGTGCCGTCGCCGGCCACGTCGCTCGTCTTCGAGGCGACCTCCTTGACCATCTGCGCCCCGACGTTCTCGAGCTTGTCCTCGAGTTCGATCTCCTTGGCGACGGTGACGCCGTCCTTCGTCACGGTCGGCGCGCCGAACTTCTTCTCGATGATCACGTTGCGGCCCTTCGGACCGAGGGTAACCTTGACGGCGTTGGCCAGCGTGTCGACGCCGCGCTTGAGCGCCGCACGCGCCTCCGCGTTGAAAATGATCTGCTTCGCCATAGCTGTTCGAGGTCTATGGTTTGAATGACGTTTCGGCGTGTATGCGCCGGTTGCGGTTGACGTTTAGCGGCCGGCACAACCCGTTCAGGCCGGCACGGCTTCCTCCTGCAGGATGCCGAGGATGTCGGTCTCGCGCATGATGAGGTACTCTTCGTCGCCGAGGCGGACTTCGGTGCCGGCGTACTTGCCGTAGAGGACCGTATCGCCTTCCTTGACGGTCATGTCGATCTTGGTGCCGTTTTCGACGCGTCCGGGGCCGACGGCGACGACGGTGCCGCGCTGGGGTTTCTCCTTGGCGGTGTCGGGGATGTAGAGCCCGCTGGAGGTTTTCTCCTCGGCCGGTTCGGGTTTGACGACCACGCGGTCGCCCAGCGGTTTGATGTGGATCATGGTTGGTCCTCCTGTTTGGTCTATGGGATACACAAGGGCTGTTTGTCGTCTCTCAGAAACCGACGCCCACGGAGACGCTCCAGCCTTCGAGCCGGAAGCCGGGGCGCAGTTCATCCCGGAAAAGGTTTGTCAGGCTTCGCACGTACCGGGTATCGAACAGGACGGAGCGTCCGAAGAGCCGGTTTTCGAGGCTGGCGCCGAAGGTCAGTCCCAGTATGCCAGCCCGGTATTGGTCGTCTGCATCGAAGTACGGGGTCTGCCGTTCGGGCAGGTCAAGGTCCCGGTAGAGGTGGTAGCTGGCGACGGGGCCGGCGAACAGGGCGGGCTGTGCCGTTCGGCCGGTGAAGGGATAGAACTTCAGCAGCACCGGCACGTCCAGCATCCCGAAGGTGTAGTCGACCCGTTCCGCCGGGAAGACGATGCCGTGGTGGGTCACCTGCCCCTGGCGCACGGCGAACACCACCTCGGGTTGCAGGGCGAAGTGCCGGCTGAAGCGGTAGTTCAGGTACGCGCCGCCACTGAAGCCCATGGCCTCGTTGTCTTCATGGACGGCGTCTCCCGTGAAGCCGTTATAGAGGGCTCCGAGACGGAAGCCGTAGGTCAGGGTGTGGGCCGGTTCCAGGGCCGGTTGGGCGGGGGGGACCTGGGCCCGGCTGGTGACGGCACCGGCGCTCAGAAGGAGAGTCAGCATCGCCGGCACCACCATTCTCCGAATGCGGGCTAGCGATTTCATCACTGATCACCTCCTCGTCCTGTCCATGTTCGGGGGTTCAGGTTATCCTGATGCGCCGCGCTTTGCTCTCCGCGGCCTTTGGCACCATCACGCGCAGCACGCCATGCTCGTAGTGGGCCACGATGCCGGCCGGGTCGATGGCCTTCGGGAAGAGGAACACCCGTTCGAAGGCACCGGTCCCACGCTCCCGGTGCAAGGGGCGTTCGTGGGGGGCCTCCGGAGGACGGTTGCCGCGGATGTGCAGTGCCTGTTGCTCCACGCGGAGGTCGAAGGCGCTACGCGGCAGGCCGGGGGCATCCAGCGCCACGAAATAGCTTTCGGCCGTCTCGACCACGTCGGCGGCCGGGATCCAGCTCCGGATGCCGCTTGAGCCGGCGCGCACGGCCGGAGGCGGCCGGCGTTCGAGGTCGTGCAACACCGCGATGGCCAGGTCGTGCATGGGGGAAAGACCGTCGTGGTTTCCTGGGTCAACACGTTGGCCCCTGCGGGGCATCACGGCTGGCGGCGACTCAAGCGATGTGCCAAACCGTGTGCTGTGTCAGAGTGACAAAACCGCGCCGGAGGGTCTTGAAAATTCGACAGAGACGGGCCCGCGCCCCGCTTCAAAAATGTCAGCGTCGCGCCGGGCGATTCGGGCAAATCTTCTTTTGCGCCCCAGCGGGCCGATGCGTAAGATAGGCGGTGAAAAGCGCTTCCGGCATAGGCCGCGACGCGTGGCGTGTACGTGAACGAAGCGGAAGACGGGATGGTACGGGAGGCTACGTCCATTCGCCTGATCGGGGTTCCGATGGATCTGGGGCAGAACCTGCGCGGCGTCGACATGGGGCCGAGTGCCCTCCGGTATGCCGGGCTGGCGGATCGCCTGGCCCGCCTCGGTCATCAGGTACAGGATGCGGGTAACGTCGAGGTGGCCGTGCGCGGTACGCTCGACGCGGAGCGGCAGGGCATTGCCTACCTGGAGGAGATCAGCAGGAGTTGCGAGCGCGTCTACGAGGCCGGCCGCCGGGCCATCGCCGACGGATGCTTCCCGCTTTTCATCGGCGGCGACCACTCCATCGCCGTCGGCACCATCGGCGGGGTGACGCACGAGGGTTCGGTGGGGGTGCTCTGGATCGACGCCCACGGCGACTACAACACGCCGGAGACCTCCCCGAGCGGCAACGTGCACGGCATGCCGCTGGCGGCGCTGATGGGACTGGGCGCCCCCGAGCTGGTCGACCTGGGCCGGCCCGGGCCCAAGCTCCGCCCCGAAGACGTGATGCTGCTGGCCGTGCGCGACCTCGACGCGTCCGAGCGCAAGCTGCTGCGGGAGAGCCGCATCGGTATCTACACGATGAGTGAGATCGACGAGCGCGGCATCGCCGAGGTCACGCGCGAGGCCCTGCGCCGCCTCGGTCATTGCGAGCGCCTGCACGTGAGCCTGGACATGGACAGCCTCGACCCGATGTACGCCCCGGGCGTGGGCACCCCCGTCCCCGGCGGTCTCACCTTCCGCGAGGCGCACCTGCTCATGGAGATTCTGGCCGAGGACGGCCGCGTCGGCTCGGCGGACGTCGTCGAGATCAACCCCATGCTCGACGAGCACAACCGCACCGCCGAGATGGCCGCCGCGCTGCTGATGTCCCTGCTGGGCAAATCCATCCTCTGAGGGTTGCTTCTCAAGGGGGAACCACCCGGCTGCGCGGGGCCGGGCAAGGAGACCTTGCCGCCGCGGGAGAACCTTTTTCGTGCGGCGGATCGTTCACGTCCTGCTTGCCCGTCCGGCCATCGCTTTTTGCGCGGGCGTGCTATAGCCGGAGCTACGGCCCGCCGAATTCAGAGAGGGACAGACCGATGTCGCGCCATATGCCGGAACAGGATACGCCCGTGCTGTCGAAGGTCCAGAAAAGGATTCTGGTGATCGATGACCAGCCGGACATCTTGCAGATGGTTTCGTACATGCTGGGGGGGGCGGGCTATGTCGTCGAAGGTGCGACGAGCGGGGCGGCCGGCCTGGAACGGGCCCGTGCCATGCGGCCCGACCTGATCCTGTGTGACATCATGATGCGGGGTATGACGGGCTACGACGTGCTCGAGGCCGCCCGCCGCGATCCCGAACTCGCCCTCGTTCCCTTCGTCTTCCTGACGGCCAAAGCCACCTTCTCCGACCTGCGGGCCGGCATGGAACTCGGCGCCGACGACTACCTGACCAAGCCCTTCACCACCGAGGAACTCGTGGCGGCCGTCGAGGCCCAGCTCAGCAAACAGGCCACCCGCCGGCAGCACATCGAGCAGCGCCTCGCCATGCTCCGGCAGGGACTCTCGACCATCCTCCCGCACGAGTTGCGCACCCCGCTGACACTCATTCTGGCCCATGCCTCCATGCTCCTCGACCTCTACGATTCGTTCGGCAAAGAGGAGGTGATGGACAGTCTCCGGGCCATCCACACCTCGGCGGAGCGCCTGCATCGGCTCGTCGAAAACCTGCTCATCTACGTGCAGCTGCAGGAGGACGAGACGCTGCCGCTCGAGCATCCCCATACGCCCGACGCGGCCCCGGTCGTCACCGAGGCCGCGCAGGAACGCGCGCAGGTCTACGGCCGCCGGGACGACCTGCACCTGGCCGTGGCAGCGGGCCCGCTGGCGATGCATCCATTTCACCTTCGGAAGATCGTCACCGAACTGGTCGACAACGCCTTCAAGTTCTCGCCGCCGGGCACGCCCGTCCACATTCAGGCCCGCCGGGCAGGCGACGCCTTCGCGCTGGTGGTGCGGGACCGGGGCCGGGGCATGACCGGGGAGGAGATCCGGCAGGCGGAAGCCTACATCCAGTTCAGCCGCAAGACCGCCGAGCAACAGGGCAGTGGGCTGGGGCTGAGCATCGCACGTCGCCTGGCGGCGCTCTACGGCGGCACGCTCACCCTCACGAGCACGCCGGGGGCGGGAACCGAGGCCGTCGTGCGGGTGCCGGCCTGAACCCGCACCGCCGGTCTTCCGCACGCGGCTCAGGCTTTTTCCAGCAGGACGTGGTGTACGAACTGGAGCAGCTCGTCCCCGGAGAACGGTTTGCCCAGGTAGTCCGTGAACCCCAGCTCCAGGAAGCGTTCGCGGTCGCCGGGCAGGGCGTAGGCCGTCAGGGCCACCACCGGCGTGTCGGCGCAGGCGGGTATCGTGCGGAGCTTTTGTAGCACGTCGATCCCGTTGAAGCCGGATCCCAGGTTGATGTCCATCAGCACCAGGTCGTAGGCGCCCGTGGCGGCGTGCCGGAGGGCTTCCTCGGCGTTGCGGGCCACCGTGACGGAGCCGATCGCCTGGAGGACATGCTGCGCGAGGCGTGCGTTCTCGGCGTTGTCTTCCACGACGAGCAGGCGCACGGGGGCGGACGGAGGCTCTTTCGGAACGATTGCGGGAGGCACGCACCCCGGTTCCGCGTCGGGCGACGCCGGCGGTGTTTCCGGTTCCGGCACCACCCGGGGGAAGACGACGGTGAAGGTGCTGCCCTCGCCCTTCCGGCTCTGAACCCGGATCTCTCCCTGCATCAGCTCCACCAGGCGGCGGGTGATCGAAAGGCCCAGCCCGCTGCCTTCGTGCGAGCGGCTCATCCCGGTCGACTCCTGCCGGAACTCGTCGAAGAGGTGGGGCAGAAAAGCGGGGTCGATGCCGACGCCGGTGTCCTGCACGTGGATATACACGTGGCGGTCGTCGGCGTCGACGGTGAGGGTGATGCGGCCCTGCTCGGTGAACTTGAGGGCATTGCCGACCAGGTTCTGGAGGATGCTGCTGAGGGCGCCCCGGTCGAGCCGGGCGCGGGTGTCCCCGGCGCCGGGGCGCCGGTCGAAGCCCAGCGCCAGGCCCCGCTGCCGGGCCATCGGCCGGAAAAGCCGGGCAACTTCCTCCACCTCGGCCCCCACGTCGAGCACCTCCAGCTCGACCTTCAGCTTGTTGGCCTCCAGTTGTGCCAGGGCCAGCACCGAGTTGAGCGTATCCATGAGCCGCTTGCTGCTGGTCTGAATCAACTCGGCGAATTCGCGGTGCGCCCCCTCGACTTCCTTCGCCAGCACCGAGGCGTAGCCGATGACCGCCGTCAGCGGGGTGCGGATCTCGTGGCTCATGTTGGCCAGAAAGGCCGACTTCAGGTGGGCCATCTCCTCGGCATGTTCCTTCGCCTGCTCCAGGGCCTGTTCGTACTGTTTCTGCTCGGTGATGTCCCGCAGAAAGCCGGTGTATTTCTTCTCTCCGCCGAACTCGAAGGCGCTGACGGCCAGCGCGAACGTCCGGGTTTCGCCGTTTTTGCGGCGGCCGAGCACCTCGTGTTCCCGGCCGGCGGCCTCCCGGAAGAGGGCGAGCACCTCGTCTCCCTTCTCTTCGCCGGGAGCCGGTGCCAGCAGCCGGTCGATCCGGCGGCCGAGCACCTCTTCGGCCCGGTAGCCGAGCAGCCGTTCGGCGGCCCGGTTGAACGTCTCGATGCGGCCCTCGGTGTCGATGACGAGGATGCCTTCGGCCGAGGTTTCCAGGATGGTGCGCTGCCGCTGCTCTTTGTCTTCGAGCTGATGCATCTGGTGGCGGATCTGCGCTTCCATCGTCTCGAAGGTGCGGGCGAGCAGGCCGAACTCGTCGCGCCGTTGTGTGGGCAGGCGGGCGCGCCACCCGTCCCGGCCGAAGTGGGAGAGGGCTTCGGTGATCTGGCTCAGCGGGCGTGTCAGCAAGCTGGTGAAGCCAAGGACCAGCAGCGTGGCGCCGAAGCAGAAGAGCAGGGTGATGATCACGCTGCGGTTGCGCACCTGTCGCACGCCCGCCAGGATGGTTTCATGCGGTGAGGTGACGGCCAGGATGAGGTGGTGCCGGTCGATGCCCCGGTCATAGACCATCGTGCTGAAATAGGCGATGAGGGCCGTACCGGCACCGGGCAGGCCATCCAGGTCGATGCCGAAGCGGGTCCGCTGGTCGGTGGCCGCCGCCAGCAGCGGGGCCGCTACCGGGAAGGCGTCTTGCAGCCGGTGTTCATACGGGGGCGATGCGTCCGAGCGGAACAGGAGTTGCCCGTCGGCGCCGGCGATGTAGAGCGTCTTGTCCGGGGAGACGAGGTCGGCAAACCCGGCCAGTATCGTTTTCAGGTCGACCGATACCACGATCAGGCCGAAGCGCTCGCCTTCAGGGGAGAACACGGGGGTAGCCGCGTGCAGCACGGGAGACAGCCCCGGCCGGTCTTCGCAGTCGTGCCCGCCGATTTCCGACAGGTAGAGCGTCCCCGGTTCCAGGGCGGAGGCTTCGCGCAGGTAGGCTTCGGTCCTGGTGGTGCGCAGCCGGTTCCACGGCACGCGCACCACCGCGCCGTCCTGCTTCACCACACGCACCAGCTCCCGCGGTGTGCCGCGCAGCTCGAAAAAAACCGCTTCCCTGTAGGCCGGACGGCTTTCGAGGAAGGCTTCGAAGATGCTGGCCAGTTGCTCGCGCCACTCCAGGTCGGACAGGGCCGTTTCCCGGTCGAGCATGAAGCCGGTGCGTTGCTGGCGGCGTGCGCGTGTGATGCCCTGCACCGGGGGCGTGTTGGCCAGGAAGAGCACGTCCTTGCGGATGGCCGATCGGCTGGCCGCGAAACGCAGGTCGATGAGTTCGGCCGTGTGGGCCAGGCGGTCGGTGGCCGCCTCCATCAGTGACTTCCGGGCCCCCTGGTACACCATGTACCCGAGGGTCCCGGTCACAAGGAACGTGAGCGCAGAAAAGATAACGGCAAAGCGGCTTCCGATTCCCCAGTGCATGGCCGGTTTCCTCCCCTCCTCCCGTGAGGCCAAATCGTTCGGACAATCATTGCTTTGATTACTACTTTCACGAAGCACATCTCTCGTTTGGACTGCATGGCGCTGGCCGTCCGTTCTCGGAGCGGATCCGCCGGCCCGCAGAAGGTGTCGGTTCTCCTACCTTCTGCCGCCTCGGGGAACAAATACCGTGCAAATTTGGGGAGGAGGCGCGGTGCCCGGGCCCTTTTTCAGCGTCATTCCGCTTTTTATCCCCGCGGGCCGGCGCAGTGAAGAAGGGGGCGAACGGCGGGAACGGAAATATTTTCCTCCGGCGGGCCCGACGTGGCGATGCCCGTGAGCGCGCCTCAAAGGTTGAAGACCGGCTCGAAGTCCCGGAGGGGCAAGCCGTGCGCCGCGGAGGGCAGGCGCCGCGGGTCGCGTTCCAGTTCGAGTTCGTAGGCGACCCGGTCGCTCCGGTAATAGCGTTGCTGGTAGTAGATGTGGCGGTCGCCGTGGGTGGTCGAGAGGCGGGTGATCAGCAGCAGGGCGCGTCCTTCGGCGACGCCGAGCGTGGCTGCCAGTTCGGCATCGGCGTTGACGGCTTCGATGCGGTAGCGCCCGCGCAGCACCGGCACCCCGTAGTTGTGTTCGAGGATATGGTAGATGGTTTCGGTTTCGAGGTCGTGTCCTTCGAGCAGCTGGGCATAGAAGACCGGCAGCCACGTCCGGTCGAAGGCCACGGGCTCGCCGTTTCCGAGGCGGCGTCGATCCAGCCGGATGACGGTGGTGCCTTCGTCCAGGCCGAGGGCCCGGGCGACCTCCGGCGGGGCCGGCACCGGGCCGTGAAAGAGCACCTGCGACGACGGCGTGAGCCCGGCCTGGGTCATGTCTTCCACGAAGTCGGTCAGGCGGACGAGCCCCTGCCGCACCCGCTGATCCCGGACGAACGAGCCCAGTCCCTGCCGCCGGTAGATCAGCCCCTCGTTTTCAAGCGTTTGCAGGGCCCGCCGCACCGTGATGCGGCTGACACCGAAGCGTTTGCCGAGCTGGCTTTCGGAGGGAAGCCGGGAATCCACCTCATAGACCCCCTGTTCGATCTGTTCCCGCAGCCAGTCGCTCAACTGTTCGTGCCGCGGACGTCCCGGTTTCAGCATACCCACCTCGCTGTTCTTATCATGGGTTCGTCTCCACCGGCAGCCCGTCCGGAGACGATACAGGTCATGACAGGTTAAGATAGGCTTTTTTTCATCCATCCGCACCCACCTTTCGGTTGCCCATGAGCTCTTCAGACGCGTTCAAGGACGAAGTGTACACGGTGCTGCCGTTCCTGCGTACGGCCCCTGCCGCTCTGCGCGAGGCGTTCTTCGCCCGGGCGATCCGCGCCGACATGCCGGCGGGACGCCACCTGTGTATGGAAGGCGACCGGTGCCTGCACCTGCCGATCGTGCTGGCCGGCAGCGCCCGCATCTACAAGATCGGCGGGCAGGGCCGCGAAATTACGCTCTACCGGCTCGAACCGGGCGACAGCTGCATCCTGACGGCCTCGTGTCTCATCGGTAACCACGACTTCCCGGCCTTCGCCATCACAGAGACGGATGTGGTGGCGGCGCTGGTTCCGGCCACGGACTTCCTCCGATGGCTGGGAGAACACGCGGCCTGGCGCACGTACGTGTTCGGCCTGCTCTGGAACCGACTCGTCGACGTCATCAGCCTCGTCGAGGAGGTCACCTTTCGGCGCATGGACGCCCGCCTGGCCGAGCACCTGCTCAAACTGACCGGCAACGTCGTGGGGACGATCCACACCACCCATGAGGCCCTCGCCGACGAACTGGGCACCGCCCGTGAGGTCGTCAGCCGCATTCTGAAGGAATTCGAGCGTCAGGGCTGGGTGGCCCTCTCCCGTGGCACCATCCGCGTCTGCGACCCCCGAGGGCTGCTCGGCAAGGCCCGGCAGAACTGAGGTGCTCTCGCGGCACAATGGGCGGCTGCTCGGTCACCCCGTGTGACCTTATCACAGAACACAACGGGGCAGTGGATCGATCTTTTTTTCATTCGGATGAAAAGGTCGCCAGAACCATGGATGCCTCGACCAGGCGCAAGCTGCTGATCGTCTGCCTGCTCTGTGCGGGGCTGATTGCCGGCCTGGTGCTGCTGGTCGAGGCCGTCTGGGGTGCGGCGCCCTCGTACCCACCAACCCTCGAGGTACTGCCATGACGAAGAACATGGGCTCCATCGACCGCATCCTCCGCGTAGCCGTCGCGGTGATTATCGGCGTGCTCCTCCTGACCGGCACGCTGCAGGGCACCCTGGCCACCATCCTGGGCATCCTCGCCATCGTTTTCCTGCTGACGAGCGCCATCGGCTTCTGCCCGCTCTACGCGCCGTTCAAACTGTCGACGCGCGGCAAAGAGGGCTGAACGGGGCGGGCTGAGCCGGGAAAAAAGCGTATCTTGGCGCGCTTTCGTTCACCTGTTCAGCCTGTCATGTCGCCGCCCTCACGCCCGGCCTTCACCGCCGACGACGCCGCACGCCTGGCCCGCACCCACTTCGGGCTGAGGGCCGAGGCCCGAGAACTGCCCAGTTATCTGGACCAGAACTTCCTCCTCCGGGCAGACGATGGGCACCGTTTCATCCTCAAGATCGCCCATGCGGAGGAAGACCCGGCCGTGCTGGACTTCCAGCAGGCCGTGCTGGCGCACCTGGCCACCCGTCCGCTCCCGCTGCGCCTGCCGCGCGTATGCCCGGCGCCCACGGGCGAGCGCCTCGTCCCCCTCACCGGCACCGACGGCCGGACGCATCGTGCCTGGCTCGTCACCTACCTCTCCGGCACGTTCCTCGCCGACCTGCCCCTTCGGTCCCCTGCGCTCCTACGCTCCCTCGGCCATGCCCTGGCTCACCTCGACAACGCCCTCGACGGATTCAGCCATCCGGCCATGAACCGTCCCCTGCCATGGGACGTGTGCCGATACGCTGACCTGTATGGGTTCCTCGGCGAACTGCCCGATTCGGATCAGCGGAGGCTTGTCGAGCGGTGGCTTCGGCGCGTTGAAGTGCACACCGCCCCGTTGCTCCCCGACCTCCCCCGGAGCGTCATCCACAACGACGCCAACGACCACAATGTCCTGGCCACCCCCGAAGCCGTCACCGGCCTGATCGACTTCGGCGACATGGTGCACACCGTCACGGTGGCCGAAGTCGCCATCGCCGCCACGTATGCCATGCTCGGCACGACGGACCCGATCGGGACGGCGGCCCAGGTGGTGGCCGGCTACCATGCCGCATATCCGCTGACCGGGGCGGAGGTCCGGGCTTTCTTCGGGCTGATCGCGATGCGCCTGTGCACGAGCGTCTGCCTCTCCGCCTACCGGCGACGGCAGGACCCGCACAACGCCTACCTGACCGTCAGCGAACAACCGGCCTGGGAGATGCTCGAGCGCCTGGCCGCCGTCTCGTTCGACGAGGCCGAGGCCACCTTTCGCCGCGCCTGTGCCCTGTCCTGAAGCCCCCGGCCCGACTAGTCGACCCGGACCATCTGCCGTGTCATCTTGAGGTCCCCGGCCTCCAGGACGTAGCTGTAGAACCCCGAACCGAGACGACGCGCATCGAAGACGACCTGGTGACGGCCGGCAGGGTAAACCCCGTCGACGAGACGGGCTACTTCCTGCCCCAGGAGATTGTACACCGTCAGCCGGGTCATCCCGGTTTCGGACAGCTCGAAAGGGATCCGGGTCGTTGCGTTGAAAGGGTTGGGGTAGTTGAGGCCCAGTGCCGGACGTGTGGGAAGTGCGGCGCGCGCTTTTTGTGCACCACCGGGTATGGCAAGCCTGTCGATCACATAAATGCCCCTGAACCGATAGGTTCCGCCTTTTCCGAGAGGCCCCGCCGCGTCGTGTCGCAGTTGCAGTTGCCGTTCCTCCGTGCCGTCGAAAAAGCGCAACTGCAGCGAGTCTCCGGACCGGAACCCATCCACCTCGTCCGTGAGGAAATCATCTCCCCACACGGTCAGGGCATGCGGTGCCGCCGTCCAGACGATCACGCCTGCACACGCGCCGGAAGGCGTAATGGCCGCCACCTCGTCGCCCGCTTTGAACGGATAGACCGGTCCCTCCGGGAACACCACGACGGCCTGATTGCCGGTGTTCGCGTGGCAGTCCGTGAAATGATGCTGTGCCCGTCCTCCGGTCGCCGCCAGCATCCCGAGCATCCCGAGTCCCCATAACGTGCGCTTTAAGTTCGGTGCCATGGATGCGTTGACGGATTGGATCAGCAGGGGAGCACGACCTCGGGGATATAGCAGGACCATTCAGGACCGGGCAGGGGCTCCGTGAGGCGCCGGCTTTCCTTCCGGTGCTTTCGGGTTCATGAACGCCCGCTCCTTGCGCCGGGCAGAATATGCTGTGATCCCGGCCCGGCACCGTTGGCGCGAGTGTGGCAAAAGTGCAACAAATCTGTGACACCGGGTTTGCGTGGCGGCAGGGGAAACCGGGGCGGCATGTTTTGAATCTTCCCGCCGGAATCGCTACGTTCAGCCACCTCCCAACTGCTTCGTATGCCGCCATGTCCTACCGTCCTCTTGCCCTCCTATGCCTTGTGGCCGTTCTGCCGGCGGTCGTCGCGCAGGCCCGGCAGCCCTTCACCGTCGAGCAGGTGCTCAGCGCGCCGTTTCCTTCGGACCTGGTGGCCGCGCCTGTGGGGGCGCGTGTAGCCTGGGTGTTCAATGCCGAAGGCGTGCGCAACCTCTGGGTGGCCGACGGGCCGGATTTCCGGGGCCGGCCGGTGACGTCTTACGCCGAGGACGACGGCCAGCCGCTCGGCGACCTGGTCTTCACCCCGGAGGGCGAGCGGATCATCTACGTACGCGGGGGCGACCCGAACCGGCAGGGAGAACACCCGAACCCGGCAGGTCATCCCGACGGCGCAAAACAGGAGATCTGGATCGTCCCGGTGGCAGGCGGCGCCCCGCAACGGCTGGCCGAGGGACAGGCCCCGGCCGTCTCGCCCGATGGTCGTACCCTGGCCTTCCTCCGTCGCGGGGAGGTCTGGTCCGTCGCGCTCGACCACGGTGAACCGGAGCCGAAGCAGCTCTTCGAAAGCCGGGGACGTGCGCGCCAGCTCCGCTGGTCGCCCGACGGCGCACGGCTCGCTTTCGTGAGCGATCGCGGGGACCATGCCTTCATCGGCGTCTACGAGCCGGCCACCCGCCGCCTGCGCTACCTGGATCCGTCACTCGACCAGGACATGGATCCGGTGTGGTCGCCGGACGGGCGGCGCATCGCGTTTATCCGCATCCCGCACGAACGGCAGGTGTTGCCTTTCATGCCGCGTCGCGAAGCCCTCCCGTGGTCGATCCGCGTGGCCGACGTCGAGACGGGCCAGGGGCGCGAGGTGTGGCGGGCCCGGCCGGGTACGGGCAGTGCCTTCCGCGGCCTCTCGGCCCAGAATCAACTCTTCTGGGGAGCGGGCGACCGGATCGTCTTCCCCTGGGAAGGAGACGGATGGACGCACCTCTACGCCGTGCCGGTGGCGGGTGGTGAAGCCACGCTGCTGACCCCCGGCCCCTTCGAGGTGCAGTTCGTCTCGATGACGCCGGACCGCCGTGCGCTGCTTTTCTCGTCGAACCAGGACGATATCGACCGGCAACACGTGTGGCGGGTGGCGGTGACGGGCGGCCCTCCGCAGCCGGTCTCCTTGCGGCACCGGCATGCCGATGGCGCCGGCATCGAGTGGGCCCCGGTGATGACCGCCGACGGAACGGCGATCCTGGCGCTGGCCTCCAGCGCGACGCATCCCGCCCATCCCGCCCGGCTCGACGGCGATACGCTGCAATGGCTGGCGCCCGAAGCGATCCCGGAGGATTTTCCGACCCGGCATCTCGTCACGCCCCGCCCCGTCGTCTTTCCGGCAGCCGACGGCCTGCCGATCCACGGGCAACTCTTTCTTCCGGGGGACCATGCGCCGGGCAGAAAATACCCGGCCGTGCTTTTCTTTCACGGCGGCTCGCGACGGCAGATGCTGCTCGGCTTTCACCATCGCGGGTACTATCACAATGCCTACGCTTTCAACCAGTACCTGGCAGCCCAGGGCTTCATCGTGCTTTCGGTCAATTACCGGAGCGGTATCGGGTACGGGATGATGTTTCGGGAAGCCCTGAACTACGGGGCGCGGGGGGCCAGCGAGTTCAACGACGTGCTCGGGGCCGGCCTCTATCTCCGCAGCCGCGACGACGTGGACCCCGGCCGCATCGGGCTCTGGGGCGGTTCCTACGGCGGCTACCTGACGGCCCTGGGACTCGCCCGCGCTTCCGACCTCTTTGCCGCCGGCGTCGACCTGCACGGCGTGCACGACTGGAACGTGGTCATTCGCAACTTCGTGCCGGCCTACGATGCCGCCACACGCGAAGAGGTGGCCCGTCTGGCCTTCGCCTCCTCCCCCCTGGCCTTCATCGACACATGGCGCTCGCCGGTGCTGCTCATTCACGGCGACGACGACCGTAACGTACCCTTCAGCGAGTCGGTGGATCTGGCCGAGGCCCTCCGGCGGCAGGGCGTGTCCTTCGAGCAGCTCGTCTTTCCCGACGAGGTGCACGGCTTCCTCCTTCATCGAAGCTGGACGGCCGCCTACGAGGCCGCCGCCGATTTTCTCATCCGGCACCTGAAAGCGGACGAGCGCCCGTGAGCGGTCCGGTCACCCTTTCTACGTCCAAACTTCATGATGGGCCGTCGTATCTTGGGGCTCCCGACAAACGTTCCTCTCGAAAGGGTTCATGACTGTTTCACGTGCACGCCGGGCCGGGTGGGGCGGGTTCGTCCTGCTGGGGCTGTTTGTGCTGGCGCGATGCGCCGGCTCCGGGCCGGCCGTACCGGCCGCGCCGCCTGCCGGCGCGCCCGAGGCCCCGCGCGGCCCGGCCTACACCACCGTCTTTTTCGACGCCGGTGCGCTCCGGCAGCGTGACGAACGCACCGGCGAGGTGACGACGCTCCTGGCCGGTGCCCGCTACGCCGGCCCGCGGGTCCATGCGCCCGCCGGCGACCGCCTCGCCTTCGGATACGTGGCCGGCGACAGCAGCCACCTGGCCGTGCTCGACCCGGCCACCGGTGCCGTGCACACGCTGCACACCGCCGCCCGGAACACCGTCTACACCGCCGCGTGGTCGCCCGACGGCACGGCCCTCGCCTTCGGCTTCTACGCACCGCGCCGCACCGACGACGGCGCCGAGGAGATGGGGCCGGGCGGGATCCGCATCGCCACCGGCGACGGCCCGGCCCCGTTCGCGCGGGCGGTCGTGCGCGATGCCGGGTGCCGGGCCGCCCGCGCCGTCGAAGCCTGGCTCCCCGGCGGCCGCCTCGTCGTCCGGGACCAGCGACAATGGGACCGGCGCACCCTCTACGTCGTCTCCCCCGAGGACTGTGCGGACCAGGCCCGCATCGACGCCCGCAAGATGCATGCGGTCACCTTCTCGGCGGACGGCCGGTGGATGGCCTACCTCGAACGCAACCTGCGCTACAACCGGGAAAACCGGGCCTATGAGCCGGATACCACCCTCTTCGTGGCCGATGCCTACGGCAACGATCCGCGCCGGGTGGCCGGTCCCGAGGCCCGCCCCCGCCGTCCGGCCTGGTCGCCGCGGGGCGCGCAACTCGCCTACGACCGGCTTGCCCCGGACAACCCGGCGATCCGGCAGATCTACTTCTACGAGCCGGCCGAAGCCCGGCACACGGTGCTCAGCCCGGAGGCCCTGGTGCACGAGGCGAACCTCCGGTGGTCGCCTTCGGCCACCCGTTTCGTCTTCGACCGGCGGCCGGATGCCGTCACCTTCCAGAAGGTGGTGCGTATCTTCGGCGGCTACCGGGTGGTGGACGAAACGACCGCCGCCGGGCGTCTGGCGACAACCTGGGGCTGGCTCGACGACGAGCACCTGGTCCTCCTCGACGACGGCCGGGTCCGCCTCGTCGACGTGAACGCCGAACGCGCCGACACGCTGCACGCCGGATCGCAGCTGCTTCATCTGAAAGCCCGTTGAACCGCACCGCGCGCCATGCCCACCCTGGAAGATGCCATCGCTCTGGCCGTCGAGGCCCACCGGGGACAGCGGGACAAGGCCGGAGCCCCCTACGTGCTGCACGTCCTCCGTGTCATGCTGGCCATGCCGGACGAGACCGCCATGATGGCCGCCGTGCTGCACGACGTGGTCGAGGATACCGGCTACACGCTGGACGACCTGCGCGCCGCCGGCTACCCCGAGGCGGTCGTCTCCGCCGTCGACGCCCTGACGCGCCGCCCGGGGGAAACGTACGAGGCGTTCGTCCGGCGCGCCGCCGCCCATCCCGTGGGCCGTCTCGTCAAGCAGGCCGATCTGGAGGACAACATGGACCTGCGGCGCCTCGGACCGCTCACCGAGGCAGACTGTGCCCGGCTCCGGCGGTACCGGGACGCCTGGGCCTGGCTCTTGGAGGATGCAGGGCCCGCTCCCGGCGGATGACGGCATGCCGTGCCCCGAAACGCTCTTTATTCCACGAATCGGAGGGGAAGCATCATGGAAAGACGGAATGTCTCCTCGGGAACGAAATGGGAGCCGGTGGTAGGGTATGCCCGCGCCGTGCGCGTCGGCCCGCACGTGCACGTCTCCGGCACCACGGCGACCGACGCTACCGGCGCCCTCGTCGGGGCCGGCGACGTCTACGCGCAGACCGTCCAGACGCTGCAGAACATCCTGGCGGCGCTTCGTGCGGCCGGCGCCGGCCCGGAACACGTCGTCCGCACGCGGATCTACGTGACGAACATCGAGGACTGGGAAGCTGTGGGGCGGGCGCACGGCGCGGTCTTCGGGGCTGTTCGCCCGGCCACGTCCATGGTCCAGGTGGCCCGCCTGATCGACCCGGAGATGCTCGTCGAGATCGAGGCCGACGCCTACGTGCCGGAGGATTGAAGCCGTTTCCCGGCCCCCGGATCGCGGGCGCGAACATCCCCCCGGCCTGCGAGTACACCTTTGTTGTTTCCGACATCACGTACTTCAAAAGGTATTTTATCGTGGCAAACGCAAAGCAAGGGGATTCCGTCGAGGTGCATTACACGGGCAGGCTGAAGGACGGAACGGTGTTCGATTCGTCGGAGGGCCGTCCCCCGTTGTCCTTTACGCTCGGGGCCGGGCAGGTCATTCCGGGTTTCGAGGAAGCCGTCCTCGGGATGGCGGAAGGTGAGACGAAGCAGCATACGATTCCGCCGGAGGAAGCGTATGGCGCGTACCGGGAAGACCTCGTCGTGCCGATTCCCCGCGCGCACCTTCCTCCGGGTGCTCCGCCCGAGCCGGGCCAGCACCTCGAACTGCACCTGCGCGACGGCGGAGTCATCCAGGCCCGCGTCGAAGCCGTCACGGACGACGCCGTCGTCATCGACGCCAACCATCCCCTGGCGGGCCAGACGCTCGTCTTCGATATAGAACTGGTCAAGATCCGTTGAAGGTTTTTCGGGGTCGGGAACCGGTTTCGTGAGGGGCGCATTGGCGCCTGCGCGGGGCGTGTTTCGAAGGAAAGCGCCGTGGTTGACTCGGGAGACGCCGGCACCTATATTTTGCATGCGCTGGCGAGGAAGGGGGCCGGTTCATACGAAAGGGCTCCCGTTCTTCGTTGGCTTTTTGTGTCCCTGACGGTATAGTCGGTCTCCACGGTGCCGATACCCCCACCATGACGTCTCCCGCGGGCGGTCCGCGTGCCCTGCGCCCCGGGCGCCGGGTGGGCCGTATGTAAGCGCCTCCGGGTGCCCGCGGGGTATGCGCAGGCCCAAAAAGACGGTCCGTATGCCGAAGAATCGATACTATTACTACGACCAGGAGCAGTGTGCCTTCGTCGAGCACCGGGCGACGCGGGCACAACGGGTCAAAAAGGCGGCCGGCGTTGCCGTGGTGGCCCTTATGCTGGCGGGTGTTTACGTCTGGGGGTTCGATCGGATGATCGAGACCCCGCAGGAGCTGGCCCTGAAGGCCGAGAACGAGGCGCTTCAGGAGCAGCTTGCCCTCGTCGGGGAACGCATGGCCGCCTTCTCCAAAGAGCTGGAGAAACTCTCGGAGACGGATCAGCGGCTGTACCGGTCCCTGCTCGAAGCCGAGCCGATCTCCGACGACGTGCGCCAGGTCGGAGTCGGTGGGGCCGATGCCTACGAGGAGTATAGCCGCTTTTCGGCTTCCACGTCGTCGCTTTTGCGGCAGACGGCCCGTCAGATCGACCAGCTGGAGCGCCAGATCGGCCTGCAGAATGCCAGCTACCGGGAGCTGACGCGGCTGGCGGAAGAGCATGCGGCCCGTATGACCGAGATGCCGGCCATCCTGCCGGCCGACGGTCCGGTTGTCTCCGGCTTCGGAATGCGTTTCCACCCCATCCTGCGCGTCCGGCGCATGCATTACGGCGTCGACGTGCTCGTGCCCCGGGGCACGCCGGTCGTTGCTACCGGCGACGGGGTCATCGAAGAGGCCGGCAAGGGTTCCGGTTACGGCAATTACGTCAAGGTGAAGCACCCGACCCTTGGCTACAGCACCCTCTACGCCCATCTTTCCCGCATTCCCGGGCACATTCGCCGGGGACGGAAGGTCAAGCGCGGCGAGGTGATCGGCTACAGCGGCAACACGGGCCTTTCGAACGCCCCCCACCTGCACTACGAGGTGCACGACGCCGACGGTCGCGCCCTCAACCCGATCTTCTTCTTCGCGCCGGGCCTGACGCCGACCGAGTACCAGCGCCTGCTGGAAGCGGCCGAGCAGTCCACCACCTCGCTCGACTGAACGCGCGCCGGGACGGGGAAAAACGCTCCGGTTCCGGCACGAACGGGTTTTTTCGTGTAGTCCCCGGCATCCGGGGAACCAAATCCGCTTTGCTTGCTTTTGTCAAGCCGACGTGCTATAGTGCTCCACCTGCGGTAGCGCTGCCTGTGCGCTCCGGCTCCATGCACTTTGCCCATCGAGAGACTATGTACTGGACGCTGGAACTTGCCTCGTACCTCGAAGATGCGCCCTGGCCGGCCACACGGGATGAGCTCCTGGACTACGCCGAGCGCACCGGGGCTCCGATCGAGGTGCTGGAAAACCTCCGGGCCCTCGAAGACGATGGTGAGCCCTACGAAAGCATCGAGGAGATATGGCCGGACTACCCCACGGCCGACGACGACTTCTACTACGAAGACGAGTAAATGAGGGGAACCTCCGGCCTGCCGAACGGGCCGGAAACGGAGAATCGGGCCGTCGTCCGGTTCCGTCATCTGCTTCCGCTGCTTTCGTGACGTGCGCACTGGTCAGGGCGGTTGTGCTCGGTCTGTGGGTGGGCCTGGGTCTCCACCCTTTTTTTGCGTTTGCGCAGGCCGACCGCCCGGCGGCCGACACCGTTGCCGCACCGCCCATCGTCAGCGAGGTGCGTTTCGCGGGCACTCCCTTCTTTCCCGATGAGACCCTGCGCCTGCACGTCCGCACCCGCGCCAACCGTCGCTTTCTGGGTATTCCCGGCCTGAACTGGTGGCTCTGGCTCTACCGCCTCGGTGACACCGTGGGAGGCGGGGTGGGGCGGGCCCTGATGGCAACCGGAGAGGCCCCCGCCCACCTCGATACCCTGGTCCTCCGGGCCGACGTCGAACGGCTCCGGCTTTTCTACGCCCGCGAGGGGTTCCGTGCGGCACAGGTGGCGGCCCGGGTTCGGCCCACGCGGGATCCGGACCGGGTGCGGGTCGTCTTCGAGATCGAGGCCGGGCAGCCCACCTTCCTGCGGCAGGTCCGGTACGATGGTGTCGAGAGCCTGACGCCGGAGCAGCAGCGGCAGCTGAGCCGGGCCACGCTCCTGCGGCCCGAGCGCCTCGATGCGGGACAGCCGCTGCGCTTCCGGGTCCGGGACAGCCGGTATTCCGCACCGACGCTGCTCGAGGAGGGGCGCCGCATCCTGGCCTTCCTCCGCCGGGAAGGGTATGCCGCCGTCACGCGCGACTCCATCCACGCCATCGTCATACCGGTCCGCCCGGATTCGTTCGACGTCGTATTTCGCATCCGGCCGGGCCCGCGCTACCGCTTCGGCGACGTGCACTTTCACGTGAGCGGCCCCCTGCCGGAGGTCCCCGCCCGCACCGACACGCTGCGGCTGCCGCCGCCGGCCGACAGCGTGGCCGGCGGCCTGTTGACCGTGCATCGGGAGGGAGAAAACCGGATCGACGCCGGGCTGCTGACCCGCACCCTGCGCTTCCGCCCCGGCGACTGGTACAACCAGGACCTCCTGCTGGCCACCAAGCGCCGCCTCGACGCCACCGGCGTTTTCGCCTTCACCGACATCCTGCCGCTTCCCGGTGACACGGTGCGCCTGCGGCCGGATGCACCGCCCCGCCTGCCGCATCGCATCGACCTGCGCACCCGGCCCCGCCACCAGATCCGCCTCGAGACGTTCATGCTCCAGCGCAGCGGGGCCCTCGCCGACGCCGACAACGAACTCGGCACCGGCCTGGGCGTCTCGTACGAGAACCTGAACCTCTTCGGCAGCGGCGAAGCCTTCAGCCTGCGGGCCACCGGCTCGGTCGCCTTCGACCTCGACGCCCGCTTCGGCGTCACCTCGTCGCAGTGGGAGGTCAGCGCCGCACTGGCCTATCCGTACCTGATCTCGCCGTTTCACGGCCTGGAACGCACCCTCGGCCTCTTCGACGCCCGGACGCGGCTCTCGCTCAGCCTGCTGGCCGCACGCCGGGAAGCCCTCCGCCTGGTGCTGCGCGGGCGCGGCGCGGCCCGCTTCCGCCTGGAGATGCGCCACAACCCCATCGTCACCTCGCTCGTCGACCTGCTCGACATTACCGTCAACAACCCCGACACGCTCGACGGCTTCCGCGAGGCCTTCCTGGAGGACGTGCTCTCGTCCATCCGGGATACCGTGCAGCAGGCCCAGATCATCGAAGACTACACGCAGCCGCAGATCAACAATGCGCTCCGGTATACCCTGCGCTCGGCACGGGTGAATCCGCTGACCCGCGACCGGGGACACGCCTACGAGGCGGCCTTCGAGGTCGGCGGCAACCTGCCCTACCTGCTGGACCGCTTCGTCTTCTCCCCGGACACCCTCGAAGGAACCCTGCCGGGGCTGCCCTTCTTCGGCGGGGATCGCTCGACAAACCGGCTGCTGTATCGGCAGTACGTCCGTTTCGTCGCCGATCTCCGGCACTACGACCGGCTCAGCCCGCGCTCGGTCTTTGCCTGGAAACTGCTGCTCGGCGTGGCGCATCCGACCGGCCGGTCGGACATCGTGCCCTTCGACCGGCGCTTCTACAGCGGCGGCGCCGCCAGCGTGCGCGGGTGGCGCCTGCGCGAACTCGGTCCCGGTACGGTCTCCTTTACCCGAAACACCACGACGACCGACGGGAACGAAGACGGCACGACCAACATCCTCGGCGGGGACATCAAGCTGGAGGGCAGCCTCGAGCTGCGTAACACGTTTCTGGAATCCGTGCTGAAGGCGGACTGGATCGTTGCCCTCTTTGCCGATGCCGGCAACGTCTGGTTCGGGCCCCGCAACCCCGGCACCCGGGAGGGACGGTTCCGCTTCGAAACGTTCTTTCAGGAGCTGGGCGTCGGGGCAGGCCTGGGCATGCGCATCGCCTGGGAATACCTCATCCTCCGGCTCGACCTGGCTGCCAAAGTGCATGACCCCGTGCGGCAGGGGGAGCTGTTGCCGGACGGCCTGCGTAACCCGTTGCTCCACTTCGGCATCGGCCATACCTTCTGACCGTGCCTCCGGGCCGGGAAGAATCGGCGAAGCCGGAACAGCCGCCCCGGCCCCGCGCTTCTACGCCCGCTGCCTGAACCGAGACTGCCGCTCATGCCGACCCTGCACAACGTCTTCAGCACCCTGCGCGGGCTCCACCGGCGGCTCTTGCGCCGGGAAGAAGACGCGCGCCTGCGCCGGATCGTCGACACGCTGCGGGAAACCACGGCGTTTCGGGCGCTCGCCCGCCGGGATCTGTGGGCACTCGCCGAGGCCGTACATCCGCGTCACTACCACCCCGACGAGTATTTCTACTATGAAAACGATCCGGGGCTGGGACTCTACGTGGTGCAGCGCGGCCGCGTACGCCTGCTGGTCGAAGACGGCGACGGGGGGCTGCAGGAGGTGCGGCAGGTGGGCGAGCACGAGCTTTTCGGGGAAAGTGCGCTCTTCGGCACCGCCGAGCTGCGGCGTACCGAGACGGCGCAGGCCGTCACCGAGACGGATGTGCTCGGCTTCTTCAGTCCCGACCTGAAAACGCTGCAACGGCGCAATCCCCGGGCTGCCGCCGCCGTCACGGGCGCGCTGGCACGACACCTGGCCCTGCGGCAGGTGGCCCTGCTGCACCGGCTCTCCGAGCGCGACGGCAAGGTGGTCACGATGCGCCTGTTTCACGAAACCGGTGCCTCCGCGGTCGGGTTGCCCCCGTACACCGCCCGGCGCTGAGTTTACTGCGCTTACCCCGCTCTGTCTCGTAGCCGTGAAGAAAGGCACCGAAATCGTCCTCGACATCGAAAAGTTCGCCGACCGGGGCAAATCGCTCGCCCGCGTCGACGGCTACGTCGTCTTTGTGCCCGGCGCCGTGCCGGGGGACCGTGTGCGGGCGGCCGTCATCAAGCGGAAGAAGAACTACGCCGAGGCCCGCCTGCGCGAGGTGCTCGTGCCGAGCCCGCTGCGCACCGAGCCCCGCTGCCGGTACTTCGGCACGTGCGGCGGCTGCAAATGGCAGCACGTCGCCTACGCGGCGCAGTGCGAGGCCAAGCGGCAGAGCGTGGCCGACGCCTTCGTGCACCACGGCGGCTTCGAGGCCGTCGAGGTGCGCCCCACCCTGGGCGCCGATCCGATCTACGGTTACCGCAACAAGATGGAGTTCTCCTTCAGCGCCGAGCGGTGGCTCACGCCCGAGGAGATCGCCTCCGGCGAGGACTTCGACACCGGCTTCGCGCTGGGGCTCCACGTGCCCGGCAACTTCCACAAGGTGCTCGACCTGACGGAGTGCCACCTGCCGCCCGAGATCAGCGTACGGTTGCTGAGCGGCGTGCGCGCCTTCGTCCGCGAGCAGGGCTGGAAGCCGTGGGACATCCGCCGCCACGAAGGGTACCTCCGCCACCTGGTCCTCCGCACGGGCACCCATACGGGCGAGGTGATGGTCAACCTGGTCACCAACGGATGGGCCCCGCCGCGCATGGAGCGCATGGCCGCCTACCTGCAGGAGCACTTCCCCGAAGTCACCACGTTCGTCAACACCATCAACACCGGCCCGGCGCAGACCGCCTTCGGCGAGGCCATCCACACCCTCTACGGTCCCGGCGTCATCCACGACCGCATCGGCCCCTACACGTTCGAGATCGCCCCGAACGCCTTTTTCCAGACGAACACGCGGCAGGCCGAGCGGCTCTACGAGGTGGCTCGCGACTTCGCCGGGCTGCGGCCGCAGGACCTGGTCTACGACCTCTACTGCGGCGCCGGGACGATCTCCATCTTCGTGGCGGAGCGGGCGCGGCACGTCGTGGGCGTCGAGCTGGTCGAGGAGGCCGTCGCCAACGCGCGGGCCAACGCCGCCGCCAACGGCGTCACGAACTGCACCTTCGTCAGCGGCGACCTGATGCGGCTCTTCACCCCGGCGTTCGTCCGCAAGCACGGTGCCCCGGACGTCCTCATCGCCGACCCGCCGCGGGCCGGCATGCACCCGAAGGTCGTCGAGCAGATCGGCCGCCTGCGGCCGGAGCGCTTCGTCTACGTGAGCTGCAACCCGCTCACGCAGGCCCGCGACCTGGCCCTGCTCCGCGACGTCTACGAGATCGAGGTCGTCCAGCCCGTCGACCTGTTCCCCCACACCCATCACATCGAGAGCGTGGCGAAGCTGCGCCGTCGCACCCGGCCCTGACCCAGGCACCACCGTGGAAACGAACGCGCCCCGGAACACCGCCTCCACCGGAAAGACCGCCTTCGTGACGGGCGGGACGGGCTTCGTCGGAAGCCACCTGGTCGAAGAGCTGAAGCGTCGCGGCTACGGCGAGGTGCGGTGCCTGGTGCGCCGCCGCCGCAAGTGGCTCGAGGGCCTGGACATCGTGCCGGTGGAAGGCGGTCTGGACGACGAGGACGCCCTGCGCGAGGGCGTGCGCGGCGTGGACTACGTCTACCACGTCGCCGGGCTGACGCGGGCCACCGCGTGGGACGCCTTCGAGGAGGCCAACGTGCGGGGCACGCTGCGGCTGCTCGACGCCGTCCGCGCCGTCAACCCGAACGTGAAGCGTGTGCTCGTCACGAGCAGCCTGGCCGCCGTCGGCGAGGCGGACGTGCCCGTGGCCGACGAGACGACTCCGCTGCGGCCCATCAGCCAGTACGGCAAGAGCAAGGCGCTGATGGAGGAACGCCTGGCTCCCTATCACGCCGACCTGCCCCTGGTCGTCGTGCGCCCGCCGGCCGTCTACGGCCCCCGCGAGGCGGACATCTTCACCTTCTTCAAGACCGTCGACCGCGGCCTGTGCCCCATCGTCGGGGAGGCGCACCGGCCCGACCTGAGCCTCGTTCATGTGCGCGACCTGGTGCGGGGCATGGTCGATGCCGCCGAGCACGAGGCGACCCCCGGCGAGACCTACTTCATCGGCAGCGAGGAGCACTACAGCTGGGCGCAGATCCGGGATGCGACGATGGCGGCGCTGGGCAAGAAGGCGCTCACGGTGCCCATCCCCGGCGCCCTCGTCGAGGTCGTCGGGACGCTGGCCGAGGGGGTGGGGCGGCTCCTGGGCACGTATCCGCCCCTCAACCGGGAGAAGGCCCGCGAGATCCGCCGCGCCTGCAAGATGTGCGCGGTGGACAAGGCCCGCGCCCACTTCGGCTACCGGCAGACGATCCCGCTCGAGGACGGCCTCCGGGAGACGATCGCCTGGTACCGCTCCGCCGGATGGCTCTGAGTTGCATGCTGTCGTTTCTTCCCATGACGTCGAACCACCTTCCCTTCGCGCGGGGCCTCCGGGGCCTCATCTTCGATCTGGACGGCGTCCTCATCGACTCCGAGCCGCTGCACGAGGAAGCCGAGCGCCGCGTCTTCGAAGCCCTGGGCCTGACGCTGACGCCCGCACACTTCCGCGAGATCAAGGGGATGGTGACCCGCGAAGCCATCGCCCACCTGCTGCATCGCTGTGCGGGGGAAGGGCACGACGTCGACGCCGTGGTGGCCCGCAAGGAGCGCCTGTTCCACGACCTGCTGGCCGGCGTACAGCCCGTCCCCGGCGCGCTGGCGTTCCTGCGGCGGGCGGCCCCCCGCTTCGAGCGCCTGGGCCTGACCACCTCGTCCGTGCCCGCCACGCAGCGGTTCGTCTTCGACCGCTTCGGCCTCCACCCGTACTTCCACGCCGTCGTGACGGCAGCCGATGTGACCCGGCCGAAGCCCGACCCGGAGCCCTACCGGCTGACGGCGCAGCGGCTCGGCCTGCCGCCCGAAGCCTGCCTCGTCATCGAGGACTCGGTCAACGGCGTGCGCTCGGCGGCGGCGGCCGGCTGCCGCGTGGCCGGGCTGACCACCTCGTTCGACGCCGCAGCCCTGCGCAAGGCCGGGGCCCACGTCACCGTCGCCGGCTTCGACGAATTTGCCCGGCACCTGGGGTGGTGAGGCGTTTCGCTCAACCCAAAATCCAAATGCCAAAATCCAAAATCGCGGAATCCTTACCCTTTCCGCTTCGTTACGGTACCACGAAAGCCAAATCCTTCTTTCATCAACAGCCGCCGCCTGACCGTGAGCACGCTTGGGTTTAACACCGGTTACGTCGAGGAGCTGTACCGCCAGTACCTGGCCGATCCCGAAAGTGTCAGCGAGAGCTGGCGCGAGTTCTTTGCCGACTACCATCCGACCGAGTCGTTCGTGGCCGTGCGGGAGGCGCGCGCGCCGGAGGCCGTGCCCGAGGTGGCGCCGGCACAGGCCCGGGGAGACGGGGCCGTGAGCGAGCCGGAGGCCCCTGCCGTTCCGATCCCGGAGGGGGCGGAGGTCCGCCCGTTGCGTGGACCGGCCGCCCGCATCGTCGAGAACATGGAGGCGAGCCTGAGCGTGCCCACGGCCACCTCGGTGCGGACGATCCCGGTCAAGCTCCTGGCCGAGAACCGGGCCCTCATCAACGACTACCAGCGCTACGTCGGCGGCGAGAAGGTGTCCTTCACCCACCTCATCGCGTGGGCCATCGTGAAGGCGCTCAAGGCCTTCCCCAACATGAACACCCTCTTCCGCCGGGAAGACGGCACGTTGCAGCACGTCGTGCCGAAACAGGTGAACCTGGGGCTGGCCATCGACATCGAGCGGCGGGGCAAGCGCATGCTGCTCGTGCCCAACATCAAGGGGGCCGACCAGATGACCTTTCCCCAGTTCATCGGCCTCTACAACGACCTCGTCCGCCGCGCCCGGGACGGCCAGCTCGACGTGGCCGACTTCGAGGGGACGACCGCCACGATCACCAACCCCGGCATGATCGGCACGGTGCTCAGCGTGCCCCGGCTGATGCAGGGGCAGGGCGTCATCGTGGGCGTCGGCGCCATCGGCTACCCGACCGAATACTACGCCATCCCGCCCGAGCTCATCGGCAAGACGGGCATCTCGCAGGTGATGACCATCACCTCGACGTACGACCACCGGGTCATCCAGGGCGCCGAGAGCGGGGCCTTCCTCCAGTACATCGAAGAACTGCTCCTGGGCGAGCACGGCTTCTACGGCGAAATCTTCGGCCAGCTCGGTATCCCCTACCAGCCCTACCGCTTCGACCGGGACAACACCCCGCAGGTGGGCCGGGCCGGCGGGGAAGGCTCGATGGAGATGATCCATAAGCAGGCCCGTGTGCTCCAGCTCATCCGGGCCTACCGGGTGCGCGGCCACCTGCAGGCCGACGTCAACCCGCTCGGCTACGAGTGGGTCTATCACCCCGAGCTCGACCCGGCCCGCTACGGCCTGACCATCTGGGACCTCGACCGGGAGTTCGTCACCGGCGGCCTCGGCGGCGCGGACGTGCTGCCCCTGCGCGAGATCCTCGACATCCTCCGGCAGACCTACACCCGCAAGGTCGGCATCGAGTTCATGCACATCTCCGACCCCGACGAGCGGCGGTGGCTGCAGGAGCGCATCGAGCCGGTGCGCGGCGTCGAGCCGATCTCGAAGGCGGCCAAGCACCGGATGCTGCAGAAGCTCAACGCCGCCGAAGCCTTCGAGACGTTCCTCCACACCAAGTACATCGGGCACAAGCGGTTCTCGCTCGAAGGGGCCGAGACGCTCATCCCGATGCTGGACCGGCTGCTCTCCGACGCGGCCGACCAGGAGGTGCACGAGGTCGTCATCGGCATGGCGCACCGGGGCCGGCTCAACGTGCTGGCCAACATCATGAACAAGCCCTACGAGGTGATCTTCTCCGAGTTCGAGGGCAACCTCGACCCGAACACGACGCAGGGCTCGGGCGACGTGAAGTACCACCTGGGGGCACGGGGCGAGCACACGGCGCCCAGCGGGGCGAAGGTGAAGCTGACGCTGGCCTCGAACCCGAGCCACCTGGAGGCCGTCAACCCGGTGGTCGAGGGCATGGTACGGGCCAAGCAGGAGCTCCTGCGCGACGAACACGTCGACGCGCCCACCGGCGACTACCACGACGCCGTGATCCCCGTGCTCATCCACGGCGACGCCGCCTTCGCCGGGCAGGGCGTCGTGGCCGAGACGCTCAACCTGAGCCAGCTTCCTGGCTACCGCACCGGCGGCACCATCCACATCGTCATCAACAACCAGATCGGCTTCACCACCGGGCCGAAGGACGCGCGCAGCTCCACCTATGCCACCGACATCGCCCGGATGATCCAGGCCCCCATCTTCCACGTGAACGGGGACGACCCCGAAGCCTGCATCCGCGTGGCCCGGCTGGCCCTGGACTACCGCCAGGTCTTCAACAAGGACGTCGTCATCGACATGCTCTGCTACCGCGTCCGCGGGCACAACGAGGGCGACGAGCCGACCTACACCCAGCCCCTGCTTTATCGGAAGATCGAGGCCAAGCGGTCCGTGCGCAAGCTCTACACCGAGCTGCTGCTGCGCCGGGGCGAGATGAGCCCGGAGGACGCCGAGCACATGCTCGACGACTACCGGGACCGGCTCCAGGAAGCCTTCGACCGGGTGAAGGCCCTCGAAGCCGAGAAGGAGGGGGAGGCCCATCCCCCGCTTCGGAGCCCGTCCCCCGTCCCGGAGGACGACGTCGACACGCGGGCCCGGCGCGAGGACCTCGAGGCCGTCGTCCGCGCCCTGACCAACCTGCCCGAATCGTTCCACGTCCACAAGAAGCTGGACCGCCAGTTCCGCCGGAGGGAGAAAGTCTTCCACGAGGAGCGCAAGATCGACTGGGGCTTTGCCGAGGCGCTGGCCTTCGGCACGCTCCTGCTCGAAGGCACGAAGGTGCGCCTGAGCGGGCAGGACTCCCGGCGCGGCACCTTCAGCCACCGCCACGCCGTGCTCTACGACCAGGAGACGGGCGAGGAGTACATCCCGCTCAACCACATCCGTGAAGGCCAGGCCCTGCTGTCGATCTACGACAGCCTGCTCTCCGAGTATGCCGTCTGCGGCTTCGAGTACGGCTACTCCGTGGCCGCTCCGAAGGCCCTGGTGCTCTGGGAGGCCCAGTTCGGCGACTTCGCCAACGGCGCCCAGATCATCTTCGACCAGTTCCTCTCCGCCGCCGGGGAGAAATGGGGGCAGTACAGCAGCCTGGTGCTGCTCCTGCCGCACGGCTACGAAGGGCAGGGCCCCGAGCACTCGTCGGCCCGGCTGGAGCGGTTCCTCCAGCTCTGCGCCGAGGACAACATGATCGTGTGCAACCTCACCACGCCGGCCAACTATTTCCACGCCCTGCGGCGCCAGGTGAAGCGCGCCGTCCGCCGGCCGCTGGTCGTGATGGCGCCCAAGAGCCTGCTGCGCCACCCGCTGGCCGTCTCGGACCCGGACGCCTTCAGCGAGGACGGCTTCCACCCGCTCTACCCGGCCACGACCGACCCGGCCACCACCGAACGCCTGCTCTTCTGCAGCGGGAAAGTGTACTACGACCTGCTGCAGGCCCTCGACGATCATCCGGAGCGCCGGGACCACGTGGCCATCGCCCGCCTGGAGCAGTTCTACCCGTTCCCGGCAGAGGCCGTCCGGGCCGAACTGGCGCGCTACCGGGACGTGAAGGAGGTCCTGTGGGTGCAGGAGGAGCCGGAGAACATGGGCGCCTGGTCGTTCCTGCGCCACCGGCTCGACGCCCTGCTCGAAGCCCTGCACGGCGACTGCTCGCGGCGTGTTCGGTACGTGGGCCGGCCCGAGAGCGCCAGCCCGGCCACCGGCAGCGCCCACATCCACCAGGAGGAACAGGAGGCGCTCATCCGCAAGGCGCTGGGGGTGTGAGGGCTTTGTGTGCTGGAGCTTGGAGACGCGAATGTTTCGCCTTCATGTACCGGATCGTAAATCCATCGTGACAACCCCGGAGCTACATGGCAGAGCCCAGGCATTTAGCCCGTGCACCGATCGTTGAGGCCGTCATTGAGCTTCGTGTGAAGCTGCCTGCCGCTTTTCAAGTGGAAGAATTTTTATCTCTGCAGGAAGTACTGGCAGAGAGATATCCTGAGGTTAAAAAAGTCCGGCGCTTTGAACACAGTTTTGGTGTAATTGGTGGAAAGCCGTTCATGGAAGAGAAGGATGAAGGCTTCCAGGCTTGTCGTTTTCAGTCAAGTGACGGAAGAAATGTGGCGCAATTCAGGAGGGATGGATTCTCCTTTAGTCGTTTAAAACCCTACACCCGATGGGAAGCTATTTACGCGGAGGCCATGGATCTCTGGGAACTTTATAAGACGAAGGCATCTCCGGAAGTCGTGACGCGCATTGCCGTACGATACATCAACCATGTTGAAATTCCACTTTTCGTTGAGCTCTCGGATTATTTAACTACAATGACGCTCGTGCCGGAACAGCTTCCCCAAGAAGTAACCGAGTTTCTGAACAGTATGGTCGTTTATGATAAGGAGTCAAGGGCCTCTGCTCGTATTACACAGGCTTTAGGGCCTGAGGTCACTCCAGGCCGGCGTCTAATAATCCTCGACATCGATGCATTTAAACGTGTAGAGCTTGAGGCCGATAGCCCGGATATACCTGACATTCTCGAGCAACTTCGCCAATTGAAGAACCGCATCTTTTTTGGTATTATCACCGAGAAAACAGCGAGTTTATACGAATGAGCGCGCTCACCCTACAGGGAACCGGACTGTCCGGGTACCAAACAAGTGCCGGTGTCAGCGAAGAGGCCCTTGAACTTCAGGATTGTTTCGCCGGCGTGCTGGACAGTCTGTTTCGAAACGTCACGCTTGGTGAACCATTGGAAAAAGCCCAGGAAAGTCTCGAAGAAATATTTGAGGACTGTTCAGTAGAGAATTGGGATGGTTATGGGGCGGCTGCCGTCAGCCTGGATTCCTACCTTGAAGCCAGGCGGTTCTTGGGGTTACTTCCCATGACGTTTCCCATGCCGGATGTAACGGTAGAACCCGAGGGTGTGATAGCCTTCGAATGGTATAACGGGCCGAAGAGGGTCTTTGCTGTTGGGATAGGCCGTGATGGCTTATTGACGTATGCAGGTCTTTTTGGTATCAACAAGACCCATGGAACCGAGTACTTCGGCGATGAGATACCAGAGACCATATTGAATAATCTGCGACGACTATTTGCCAATTCCTGAACGTGTAAAGTGAGCACGTCGAAAACTCCGGGCGATATTCCGCTGGCTCGCTTTCTGCTTCAGCGTTCCCATTTTGCCCCGGCAAACCATCGTGTGAAGTACAGTGCGTTTATGCCCAATCGAGACGGCGAAACGTCTGTCTTTGATATACATGAATTGACGGAAACAGAGATCTGGGAGATGGGCCGCCGGTATGTCGCTGCGCCACAGGGCAGATCGTTGTGTGGTCGGGCAGACACTTTCGTATCCATCGTGGAAAATCTGGGGCTCATGGTGGACTTCGACGATCATCCTCCGCGACATGCCAACATCACGGGCTGGCCCCATGAAAAGTCGGCGCAGAAGCTGAAGGCCCTGGAGCTGGCCAGCAATGCCACCCTGAGGATCTACGAGTTGGGGTGAACGTCACCCCTGTTCGAGCGCGTTGGCGCCGCTGACGATCTCGATGAGTTCCTTTGTGATGGCGTCCTGGCGGGCGCGGTTGTACTTGAGGCGCAGGTCACGGATCAATTCTTCGGCGTTCGTGGTGGCGTTGTCCATGGCCACCATGCGGGCGCCCTGCTCCGAGGCGTTCGACTCCAGCAGCACGCGCCAGAGCTGGTAGTTCAGATAGCGCGGTACCAGCTCGTCGAGGATGGCGCGGGCGTCGGGCTCGAACAGGTAGTCCACCGCCAGGCCCTCTTTGAGCTCGGCCTGGTGCTCGATGGCCTGTTCCATCACCGGCGTCAGGAACTGCTCGCCCCGCAGCGGCAGAAAGGGCTCGACGATGCGGTTCTGCGAGATCGTGTTCTTGAACTCATTGTAGACGACCAGCACCTCGTCCCACCGGTCGGCCAGGTAGCCCTCCAGGATGAGGCGGACCACCTCCTGCGCCGTATGGAACGTGAGGTTGTCGAAGACGCCCCGGAAGTTGCCCACGAGCTGGTAGCCGCGCTTGGCGAAATGGTCGTGGCCCTTGCGGCCGACGCAGATCAGGTACAGGTTCCCCTGTGCCTGCAGTTCGGCGTACCGCTCTTCGATGGTCTGTTCGGCAAGCTTGATGATGTTCGCGTTGAAGGCCCCGGCCAGTCCCCGGTCCGCCGTGACCACGACGACGAGGGCCCCGTTGGTTTCCTCCCGCGGCAGGAACAGCGTGTGGGAGGTCGGGTCGATCTGGCTCTTGAGGTGGCTGATGATCTCGCCGAGCTTGTAGGCGTAGGGGCGGGTCCGGAAGATACGTTCCTGGGCCCGGCGCAGCTTGGCCGCGGCCACCATCTTCATGGCCCGTGTCACCTGCTGCGTGTTCTGAACTGAGGCGATCCGGTTCCGTATGTCGCGAAGGCTTGCCATGACGTTCGGGTCTTAGGAGGCAGGTGTGGAGGTAGGCAGGTCGGCGGAGGTCGAAAGCGTGAGCCGCCCGCGGCCGGCTTCACGGGCGGGGCCGGCCCGGGCTGGAGCCCGCCCCGGCCCGCTTACACCTGCACACGTTTCATTCGGCGTACAGCTTCACCAGCTCCTCGGCGACCTTTCTGAAGGTGGCGGCCACCTCGTCGCTCATCTGGCCGGTCTCGCGGATGGAGGCCAGGGCCTCGGCATGCTGGAGTTTCAGCCGCTCGTGAAACTCGTTCTCGAAGGCTTTGACCCGGCCCACCGGCACCCGGTCGAGCAGGCCCTGCGTGGCCACGTAGATGATGGCGATCTGGTTTTCGACCGGCATCGGGGCGTACTGCCCCTGTTTGAGCACCTCGACGAGCCGTTCGCCCCGGCGCAACTGGCGCTGCGTGGCCGGGTCCAGGTCCGAGCCGAACTTGGCGAAGGCTTCCAGCTCGCGGAACTGGGCCAGGTCCAGGCGAAGCGTGCCGGCCACCTTCTTCATGGCCTTGATCTGCGCGTTACCGCCCACACGGCTGACCGAGATCCCGACGTTGATGGCGGGCCGGATACCGGCGTTGAACAGGTCGGCCTCCAGGTAGATCTGCCCGTCGGTGATCGAGATCACGTTTGTGGGGATGTAGGCCGAGACGTCGCCGGCCTGCGTCTCGATCACGGGCAGGGCCGTCAGCGAGCCACCGCCTTTGACGCGGCCCTGCAGCGAGGGCGGCACGTCGTTCATCTGCCGGGCCACCTCGTCGGAGCCGATGATCTTGGCGGCGCGCTCGAGCAGGCGGCTGTGCAGGTAGAACACGTCGCCGGGGTAGGCCTCGCGCCCGGGCGGGCGGCGCAGCAGCAGCGACACCTGGCGGTAGGCCACGGCCTGCTTCGAGAGGTCGTCGTAGATGACGAGCGCATGCCGGCCCGTATCCCGGAAGAACTCGCCGATGGCGGCCCCGGCGTACGGGGCGATGTACTGCATCGGCGCGGGGGCCGAGGCCGGCGCGTTGACGATGACCGTGTAGTCCATCGCGCCGTTTTCCTCGAGGGCGCGGCGCACCTGGGCCACGGTCGAGTTCTTCTGCCCGACGGCCACGTAGATGCAGTAGACCGGCTTGCCGGTCTCATGCGTGGCCTTCTGGTTGATGATCGTGTCGATGAGCACGGCCGTCTTGCCCGTCTGGCGGTCGCCGATGACGAGCTCGCGCTGGCCGCGCCCGATGGGGATCATCGAGTCGATGGCCTTGATACCCGTCTGCAGCGGCTCCTTGACCGGCTCGCGGTAGATGACGCCGGGGGCCTTGCGTTCCAGCGGCATCTCGAACCGCTCGCCCGTGATGGGGCCGGCGCCGTCCATCGGGTTGCCCAGCGGGTCGATCACGCGGCCGAGCATGCCCTCAGAGACCTGGATCGAGGCGATGCGCCCGGTCCGGCGCACCTCGTCCCCCTCCTTCACCGCATCGACCTCGCCGAAGAGCACCGCCCCGACGTTGTCCTCTTCGAGGTTGAGCACCATGCCCGTGACCCCGCTGGCGGGAAACTCGATCAGCTCGCTCGCCTGCACGTTCGTCAGGCCGTAGATGCGTGCGATACCGTCGCCCACCTGGAGCACGGTACCGACCTCATAGACGTCCGCCTCGGCTTCGAAGCCGCCCAGCTCGCGCCGGAGGACCGCCGTTACCTCGTCGGGTCGAATCGCCGTTGCCATGGTTTTTTCTCTATGTGCTTGAAAAGATGATCGTCGGATGAAGGAAGCGGAAGCCGCTCAGTTGTTCAGAAAAGAGCCTCGTTCGAGCCGTGTGCGCAGCCGTTCGAGCTGGTGCCGGACGCTGCCGTCGTAGACGGTGTCGCCCAGGCGGATGACGACCCCGCCGATCAGGGCGGGGTCCTGTTCCAGGCGCAGGCGGACGCGGCGGCCCGTCATCCGCTCGAGCGCGGCCTGCAGCGCTTTTTGCTCCTCTGCACCCGGCGGCAGCGCCAGGCGCGCCTGTGCCTCGACGACGCCCTGCCGGGCGTCGCGCAGGGTGCGGTAGGCTTCCAGGATGGCCGGCAACAACGGCTCCCGGCGCTTTTCGACGAGCAGTTCCAGGAAGTGAAGCGTCACGGGGGCCACCCGTGCTTCGAACAGGGCCTGCACGACGGCCCGCTTCTTCTCGCGGGAGACGACGGGGCTCTGGAAGAAAAGCTGGAGCTGGCGCGAGCCGTCGAGGGTGTCCCGGAGCGTTGCCACGTCCGCATCGACCCGTTCGAGCAGGCCGGCCCGTTCGGCCTCCTCGAGGAGCGTCTGGGCGTAGCGCCGTGCTACGGTGATTTCGCTCATCTCAGTTCTTGGGAAGTTCGTCGATGAAGTTCTCGACGAGGCGTCGCTGGCGTGCGGGGTCCAGGTTCTCCTGCAGGATCTTCTCGGCGGCCCGGATGGCCAGCTCGGCCACCTCGGCGCGGAGCGTGTCGAGGGCGCTCTGCTTCTCGCGTTCGATCTCGGCGCGGGCCTGTTCCTGCATCTGCCGGAGCTGGGTGCGTGTCTTTTCGAGCTCCTCGGCGCGGAGCCGTTCGGCGGCCTCGCGGGCCTCGCGCAGGATGCGCTGGGCCTCCTGTTCCGCTTCCCGGCGGGCGCGGTCGTTGTCGGCCTGGATCTTCCGGGCCTCGGCCAGGGCCTCCTCGGCCCGTGCCATCGACTCCTCGATCTTGCGCTCGCGGGCTTCCAGCGCCTGGGTGATCGGTCCCCAGGCAAAGCGGCGCAGGACGATGAGCAGCAGCAGGAAGGTGATGGTGATCCAGAAGATCAGGCCCGCGTTGGGCGAGAGGATGCCCGCTGCAAGGATGTATGCCATCGGTCTTGTCCGTTGGTGAGGTGGAGGGGAGGACGGCTCCCGGGCAGGGTCGCGTACCCCTTTGCACAGGGCAGCTCCTGAGCAGGCGTGGCGCCGGGGCCGGCCCACTCAGGAGCTGCCGGCCCCGGACGGCGAGGCCGGCGTGCAAAGCGCTCCGCGGTGCCGGAAGGCGGTTACTTGATCGCCAGCAGCACGCAGATCACCAGACCGAAGAGGGCCACGCCTTCGATGAGGGCGGCCGCGATGATCATCGACGTACGGATGTCGCCGGCGGCTTCCGGCTGGCGGGCCGAGCCTTCCATCGCCGGACCGGCCAGCCGGCCAATGCCGAGGCCCGCGCCGAGTGCCACGAGACCGGCGCCGAGACCCGCGCCGAGGTATGCCAAAGCAGTCGGTTCCATGTGTTTTCCTGTATCGTGAGGTTGGTTGGTGGTACGGGTTTGGGTTCTCGGGGAAGCATCACGCGTGCTGGGACGCCGGCACCGGGGCCACCTGCCGCCCGGCCGGGATGGCAGGCTCACCGTCGCTTCCGGCAAGCAGCGGCGTGGGATGGTCCACCTCGGAAAGCGCCCGGAGACCGTGCTCCGCGTGCGCCTCATGGTGGTGATGCTCTTCCACGGCCATGCCGATGAAGAGGGCCGAGAGCATCGTGAAAATGTAGGCCTGGATGAAAGCGACGAGCAACTCCAGCAGGTAGATGAACAGCGAGAAGGCCACGCTTACCGGCGCCACCCCCACCCCGGCCCCCGTGCCGAACAGGCCCCGGAAGGTGAAGATCAGCCCGATCAGGCTCAGAATCACCAGGTGCCCGGCCGTCATGTTGGCGAAGAGACGGATGGCCAGCGCAAAAGGCTTCGTGAAGATACCCAGGATCTCGACGGGAATGAGGATGGGCTTGACGAACGTGGGCACCCCCGGCGGCCAGAAAATGTGCAGCCAGTAGTCCTTCGAACCGCCGAACTGGGTCAGCAGGAAGGTGAAAGCGGCCAGTACCGCCGTGATCATCAGGTTCGAGGTGGCCGTTGCCCCGAAGGGGACCAGCCCCAGCAGGTTGCACGTCAGGATGAAGAAGAAGACGGAGAGCAGATAGGGCAGGTACCGGCCGGCCTTCTCGCCCAGGTTGGGCCGCGCGATCTCGTCGCGCACGAAGACGATGAGGGTCTCGAAGAGGTTCTGGAAGATACCGCGCGGGGCCGTCTCTCGCCCGATCCCCCGCTGGTAACGCCGGGCCAGCGAGACGAAGATCAGCAGCACGATGAGCGCCCCGATCCAGGCGAAGACGAGGTGCCGGGTAATGGAGAGGTCCACGACCAGTTCGCCTTCCGCCGGCACGATCACCGCGTCGAGATAGCTACCGTGCCCGCCCGGATCGCCGCCCTCGGCCACATACCGGCCGGATTCCAGGGCCGCGTGCGTCGAGCCGAAGACATCGAAACCGAGGCGCCCGTCGGCCCGCCGGACGACGAAGAGGCGGGGCAATTCGGCCTTGCCGAACGGCGAGAAGTCGAGGTAATACCCGTCGGCGACGTGGTGCACGGGGTCCAGCTCTTCTTCCTCATGCTCTTGTGCCAGCGCGGCGGCGGGCAAGAGCAGCAGCGCCAGCGCGGCGAACGGCAGGCACAGGAAACGATGTATCATGCTTTCGTTGACAGCGTTGATCGCGAAGCGCTTTCTGCCGGTCTTTCTGCTCAAAAGCGCGCTCATGTTTCCGGCGGCTTCGGGGGCCGGGTACGATGCAAAACGTAGATCTCGACGACGAGCACGACCACGAAGACGCCGAAGAACGCCCCGACGAAGGCCGGCACCCGAACCGGAGCCAGGATCACGATGAGGGTGATCGCCGACAGCGCCGCGAACAGGCGCACAACCAGTCCGCCCCAGACGAGAAGCAGAAACCGGTGCTTCGGAGCAGACAGGGCCCGCCGGTAGGTAAGGTAGCTGGCCCCGCCGTAGAGCAGTCCGATGCCCGCGCCCAGACCTATGCTAAGCCAGAGTTCTGCGGCCATCACGATCGGGCGCGTGTAGGTCAGAAGGCTCGTCTTCCAAGACAGCACGCAAAACTACGCAGAACAGCCTGTGGCGATCGATAACCCGTAGTGAATTATGAATGAAAGGACCGGCAATAGCAAGTGAAACGGGGTCGTATCGTTGAGATGCGGAGAAGAAAACGGGCCGGCGTCAGGAGGGGGGATCGCCGCCCCGTTGCCGGCGCCGGCGTTCCCGTTCGGCCCGTGCCGTCATCTGGGCGCTGATGCGGAAGATCTGGATGAAGATCGCCGCGATCCCGACCAGGGCGCCGGCGATGAGCAGCCACGGCGACGTGCCGAGGGTACGGTCGAGCAGGTAGCCGGCACCGGTAAAGAACACCATGGTGAAGGCGAGCTGGAGGCCGAGGCCCACATAGGGCCCGGCCGCGCGCAGGCCGGCCCGCCAGTCACCGGTGGCACGCGGTTCAGGTGGCTCGTTCATCCCGGGTCTTCTCGGCAGGGGGGCGGGCATCCCCGTTGCGTTTGAGCGTGGCGGCTTTTTCGGGGCTCAGCTGGCCCATCTTGCAGGTGCCATCGAACGTCGCGCCTTCCTCGACCACCAGACGCGCCGCCGTGACGTCGCCCTCGATGTGGGCCGACCCGCGGAGCACCAGGCGTTCCCGGACCTGCACCTGTCCCTCGACGCGACCGGCCACGTCGGCGTTCGTGGCGGTGAGTTCTCCCTCGACGGTTCCTTCGGGGGCCACCAGCGCTTTGCCCTCGACGATCAGCTTGCCCACGATCCGGCCGCTGACGCGCACGTCGCCGGAGGCCCGCAGCGTGCCTTCGAAGACCGTGCCCTCGCCGATCATGTTGATCTGCGCCGGGGAAGGGGTGTTGCCCTGTCGTGCCATCGGTTGTTCCTTGTTGTTGCTGAAGAGTGCCATGGGGGGTGGAGGATGAGGGCGCTCAGAACCCGATGAAATAGAGCCGGGGGTCCTGGGCCAGCCCGTTGTGCCAGAGTTCAAAGTGGAGGTGGGGCCCGGTGGTGATCTCGCCGGAGTTGCCGCTGAAGGCAATGGCTTCGCGGTCGCGCACGCGGTCCCCGACGCGCTTGAGCAGGCGCTGGTTGTGTTTGTAGACCGACACGTAGCCGTCGGCGTGCTGGACGGCGATGGTGAAGCCGCCTTCGTGCGTCCAGTCGGCAAAGATCACGTGTCCGTCTCCGACGGCCCGGACGACGCTGCCTTCTTCAACGGCGATGTCGAGGGCATAGTGCCCGGTGCGGGCGTCGAAGCCGCGGGTGGGGAAGCCGTCGACCGGCGGCAGCACCGGAAAGCGAAGCTGGGCGAGATAGCGTTCCCCGGCCGCCGCCGAGACGACCTGCACGGGGAGTGTGGTGGCAGGCAGGCGCTCGAGCGCCAGCGCGGGCTGGGTGTGGTCCTGCCAGTCCTTCGAAAGCGGATCGACGGCGACCTCGGCCAGCTCGCCGGCGACGGCGAAGGCGGGCTCCGGCGGGCGGTCCTGCCCGACGAGCGACGAATCCAGCGGGCCCAGCACGAGCGTGCGGAGCTGCTGCATGTAGCGCTGCTGCGCGGCCAGCGAATCCTGCAGGGCGGCCAGGCGCAACGCGTTCAGCCGCGCCGACCGCTGCATCTCGGCGGTGCCGTAGCCCGGCACCCATTCGCGCAACGGGGTCAAGACGAGCAGGGCCAGCAACAACAGGGTCAGTCCCAGAACCGTGGCCACCCACCCGAGCAGCAGCCGTCGCGGCTGAACCCGGTAGGAGCGCAGCGGCTCCAGGCCCGCCTCGTCCATCACCATCACCGTATAGGTGCCGTGCGGATCACGTATGAATTCGGATAGAAAGGAGAACATGCCCGGGCAACCGAAGTAGAGGGGTGTCACCGGCGCACAACGTGCCCACCGCAAGGCGGGTTCCGTTGGGTCTTCCCGGCGACGTCACGCCGGTTGACTTTGCCCCGTGCCGGATGTAAATTCTTGGAATTTCGCTCCTGCCGAAAACCTTCAGAGATCGATCCAGCCATGCCTCAACACAAATCTGCGATCAAGCGCACACGGCAGAACGCCCGGCGGCGGGCCCGCAACCGGCTGCACCGGAGCAAGATGCGCACCCTGATCAAGAAACTCCGGACCCTGGAAGACCGCGCGCAGGCCGAGCGCCTGCTCAATGAGGTCAAGGCGTACCTCGACCGGCTGGCGAGCCGGGGCATCATCCACAAGAACAAGGCGGCCAACTATAAGAGCAAGCTCGAGAAAAAGGTCCACGCACTCGGATAGCGCCGGGCGCGGCCGGCCGGCATGCCTTCGCCCCCGAAACGCCTGTTTCTCTCGCAGAGGCGGGCTTTTCTTTTTTGGGGCGGCTTTGAGGATCTTGCCGGCATTGCTCGGATATTAAACATCCACACGTCCGAGGCGGGGTGTGGAGAATTTGCGGCAAGTTTGTGTATCTTCTGCCAAGAGCCGGAAAAACCTTCTTTTTTCACCTTACTTAAAAGAGTTTATCGGCGAGTATATCGCCGACTCAAACCGGACATCGACCGTTTAACCCTCCCTTACCGTACGACATGAAAAGCCAGACCACGTTTCCGCTTGTTGCCGCGGTGCTGTTCGCGCTGAGCGCCCTGGGCATGATCGGCTGCCGCAGCGTCCCCGTCGAGGTGCTGTCCGTAAACGGCCCGGACAGCCTGCAGACCAACCAGGCCGGTACCTTCACGGCCACCATCAACGAAGCCGAAGCCAAGAAGCCGATCACGACCACCTGGAACTTCGGCGACAATACCACGGCGGAAGGTACCACGGCCACGCACAGCTACAGCCAGCCGGGTAACTACACGGTCACCTTCACGGCGACCAACCGCGGTGGCCGGTCCTCCGATTCGGAGACCCTGCGCGTCGTCGTCGTCAACCCGCCCGTGCCCGCGCAGATCACCTCCCTCTCGGCGGACAACATGAACCCGGACACCCGCACGGCCGTGCGGTTCCAGGCCAGCGTCCGCGGGGATCAGCCGCTCTCGTACAACTGGAGCTTCGGCGACGGCGGCACCAGCACCGACGCCTCGCCGACGCACACCTTCAGCAACCCCGGCACCTACACCGTCACGCTCAACGTGCGCAACCGGCACGGCTCGGACTCGCGCACGCTGACGCTCAACGTGCGCCTCTACGAGGCGGCCATCTGCCGGGAGATCACGGAGATGAACGCGGCCTTCTTCGACCGCAACAGCAGCGTGTTGACCGAAGCCGCCCGCGCGGCCCTGCAGGACAACCTGGACATCCTGAGCGAGTGCCCGAACCTGAACGTCCGCGTCGAGGGCTTCGCGGCCCCCGGCGAGCGTAACGCCCAGCAGCTCTCGACCGACCGCGCCCGCGCCGTCGAGCAGTTCTACACGCAGGGCGGTATCCCGGCCAGCCGCATCGTGGCCCAGGGCCGCGGCCGCGTCACCGGCATCACCAGCAAGAAGGAAGGCACGAGCCAGTACCGCCGCGCCGACACCATCCCGGTCCGGTAATCCCGGTCATCGGCCTTCAGATTACGGGCGGGCCTGCCTCCGGGCGGGCCCGCCTTTTCTATGCTTGACGGTGCGGCAGGGCTATCCGAACCTCTCCACGTGCTTCCTCGTTTGCCTCCCGTCTCCGGCACCGCTCAACCCCGATGCGCTCATGCCCGGCTTCGACGAACAGGCCCAGGCCCGGCTCGCCCGGGCCCTGAAGCAAGAGGCCGCCCGGCTCGGCTTCGATGCGTGCGGCATCGCCCGGGCCGAGCGCCTCGACGAGGAAGCCCGCCGCCTCGAACAGTGGCTTGCCCGGGGCTACCACGGCACGATGTACTGGATGGAACGCCACTTCGACAAGCGCACCGACCCCCGCCGGCTCGTCGACGGCGCCCGCTCGGTCATCTCGGTGCTGCACAACTATTACCAGCCCGTCGAACAGCCGCAGCGGCCCACGGCCGGCAAGATCAGCCGCTATGCCTGGGGCGACGACTACCACGAGGTGATGAAAGAAAAGCTCTACCGGCTCTATGCCTGGCTGGACGAGCAGGCCGGCGGCATCCACGGACGGGCTTTCGTGGACTCGGCCCCGGTCATGGACAAAGCCTGGGCCCGGCGCAGCGGCCTCGGCTGGATCGGCAAGCACACCAACCTCATCAACCGCTCGCTCGGCTCCTACTTCTTTCTCGGCGAGCTGATCGTGGACGTCCCCCTGCCCCCGGACGGTCCCGTGCCCGACTACTGCGGCACCTGCACCCGCTGCCTCGACGCCTGCCCCACCGACGCCATCGTGCAGCCCTACGTGGTCGACGCCAACCGCTGCATCTCGTACCTGACGATCGAACACCGGGGCGACGACATCCCGGAAGACCTCCGGCCCGGCATGGGCACCTGGATCTTCGGCTGCGACGTGTGCCAGGATGTCTGCCCCTGGAACAAGTTCAAGCGCCCGGCGAGCGAGCCGCGTTACGCCCCGCGTCCCGGCCTCACGGATACGGAACTGCGCGAGTGGGTCGAGCTGGACCTGGAGGAATTCCGCCGGCGTTTTCGCAAAAGCCCCGTCAAGCGGGCCAAACTGGAGGGGTTTCTGCGCAACGTGCGCATCGCGCTGGAGAACGCGGCCGATGCGGGGGAAACCCCGTCTGGTCCCGCGTCATAGCGGCCGGGCCGGCCCGTGGTTTCGCGCACTACCGGTCGCCGGCGGGCAGGAACACGCGGAAGGTGGTGCCTTTTCCCTTCTCGCTCTCGACCTCGATGCGGCCGCCGAGCCGGTCGAGCAGGCGCTTGACCAGGGCCAGGCCAAGCCCGGTGCCCTCGAAGCGGCGGTTGCGCCAGTCTTCCTCCTGCGTGAAGGGGGTGAAGAGCCGGTCGAGGTAGTCTCGGGCCATGCCCACGCCGGTATCGCTCACCTCGACCAGGACCTCCCGCTCCAGCCGGCGGGTGCGGACCGTGACGCCGCCGGATTCGGTGAACTTGAGCGCGTTCGAGAAGAGGTTGCGGAAGATCTGTTCGATGCGTCGCGCATCGCCCAGGACGACGGGGGCGTCCGGGGCGAAGTGGCGATGCACGGTGAGGTTTTTCCGGGCGGCCCGGGACGTCAGGTCGTCGAGCAGGGGGTGAAGTAGGGCATGCAGGTCCAGCGGTACCCGTTCGAGGGGGAGCCCGCCCAGCTCCATGTTCGAGAGGTCGAAGAGGTCGTTGACGAGGCCCAGCAGGTGGTCGGCCCGGTCCCGGATGGCCTCGGCGAACTCGTGTACCTCGGGGGGCAGTTCGGTACCGCATTCCTTCAGCTCGGCGGCCAGCAGTTCGGCGAAGCCATGGACGGCGCCCAGCGGGGTGCGGATCTCGTGGCTCATCGTGGCGATGAAGGCCGTCTTGAGCCGGCTGGCACGTTCGGCCTCCTGCTTGGCCTGCACGAGCAGCTCTTCGGCCTGTTTTTGCTCCGTCACGTCGGTGAGGATACCGCTGACGGTGACGTGCCCGGCGGCGTCGCGGAGGGGGGTGCCGTGCTCGCGCAGCCAGCGGAGGCTCCCGTCCCGGTGCCGGATGCGATAGATGACGCGGCTTTCGTGCCCGCTCCGGAGTCGTTCGTCGTGGGCGCGGACGTGTGCCCGGTCGTCGGGGTGGACCAGGGCTTCACTCCAGTCCAGGGACGTCTCGCCGTGTGCGAGCAGGGCGGCCGGCTCGTATCCGACGAGTGCTTCTACCTGCGGGGTGATGAAGACGTACCGGCGCGTTCCCGTTTCGGAGAAGGTGAAGTGGAAGAGGGCATCGTCGATGGTCGAGAGGGTCAGCCGGTAGCGGCTATCGACCTGCACCCAGGTCCACAGCGTCTCGAAGACCTCGACGAGTTGCTCGATGCACGCGCGCTCGGTGTCCGACCAGGCCGCCTGCCTGCCTTCGACCCGTTCGAGCAGCACGAAGCCGGCCCTCCGTCCGGTCTCGTAAAAGGGGATCCAGAGGGCTTCGGCGGCGCCGGTGAGGTGCAGCAACACCCGGGTCTCGGGGGTCCCGGCGTGGGCGTGGATCGACCGGGGCGCGGCAGGCGGTGCGGGCTCCCGGAGCGGGGCGATCTCGCGATGGCGCACGACGAGCGGGTCCGGCCGGTGGTCTCCGGCGCTCCATACGGTCCGGCTCGCACAGTAGTCGTCGACGGTGTTGTGCACGAGGATATGGGCGCGGTCGGCCCCGCAGGCCCGGCCCAGCATGGCGGCCGCCGCCCGCAGGAACGGGGTCTCTTCGGGATGTGCCAGGGCGGCGGAGCGGAGCTCGGCCTCGGCCCGGGCATAGCGGTCGTGCAACGACAGGGTTTCTTGCTGCTCCCTGGTGCGGGTTACGTCCTCGACCATCAACACGCCGCCGACGATGCAGCCGTCCGGGTTACGAATCGGGGACCCGTGCACGAGCAGGTGGCGCACCCCGCCCCCGGCAGGCCGGAGGAACGACACCTCGGCGCCGTGGAAGGCTTCGCCCGCCGAGAGGAGGGCCTTCACACGGCCCCGGAGCCGCGCGTCCAGCCCCGGCATGTCGAAGAGGTTCAGGCCGATCCAGGCATCCTCGGCGCGCTCGCCGACGAGTTGCCGGAACGGGTGGTTTTCGAACGTCACCGTTCCGTCGGCGTCGAGGTGGAGCAGGCCCAGCGGGCTTTGTTCGAGAAACGTTCGGTTGAGCAATTCGCTCTGAAAAAGGGCTTCCTGCAGTTCGTGCCGGGCCGTTGCGTCGAGGACGAGCCCGGCGAGGGTGTGCTCTTCGGCGAAGAGATGCCACTCGGCCGCACGGAGGTGCCGGTCCCGTGTGAAGAAGCGCACCGTCACGGTGGCCGCACCGGCGTTCAGGGCCGCCTGCCGGGCCTGTTGCAAACGGCTTCGATCCTCCGGAAGGCTTACCTCGTCCCAGAACGCCCGGCCGGTCACCTCTGCCGCCGTATACCCCGTCAGCCGGTGTACGGCGGGGCTGGCATAGACCACGGTCCCGTCGGCCCGCATGTGCAGGACGACCACCGGTGCTTTCTCAAGAAGAGACCGGAGATCGACCGGCGCTTCCCCGGTCGTCTCATTTTTGTTCGGATAACCCATCGGCAGCCAGCCCTTCGTTTGACACAGGCCGACCCTGCACAGATCGTTCCATTCGCCCGGAAGTACGCCGGGCCGCCTCCGGGTATGGGGCGAGCAGCCTCCGGGCAAGGCGATGCATCCGGCTGCCGTCCCCGCCCGGCGGCGTCTTCGAAGGCGGGGCCGGACCGGAGGGAGACGAAGATTTTTCTGGCGTTTTCGGGTTCGAAGGGGCGATTTTTCCACCCGTAGCCGTGGTCTCCCGGCCCCTTGCCCCGGGACGCGGTCGCACGTCTCAGCGGGTAACGCCCGTCCGTTGCTCGTGCGGCACGATGCCCGCCAGCCAGCCGAGCCCGCAGAGTACCTGGAACGCGGCGAAGGTGAGGAAGCCCCCGCGCAGGTCGAGCAGGCCGGCTTCGAGCAGGAGGCTGGCGGTGAGGATGCTCGCCGTGTCGGCGAGCATGACGAGCAGCCACTCGGTGGCGAAGACCCGTCCCCGGTACCGGTCGACGGTGCGTTCCTGGAGCAGGACGGTCGAGAGCACCCAGTTGGCGCCGCTGGTGGCATGGGCGGCGACGACGAAGACGGCCACGGCGTAGGTCCACGGCAGGCCGCCCACGAGGCCGTAGCACAGCCCGCTGAAGGTGATACAGGCGCCGATGAGGACGGGCCAGCGCCGCCGGTCCCGGAAGAAGGCGCGGGCCAGCACCGGTCCCACACCCGTGCCGAAGCCGCGCGCGGCGAACAGCACGCCGATGCCCACCGACGTGGCCCCGGGCGTGAGCGTCTCGCCCAGCAGGGTGAGCATGTAGACGAGCGCTCCGCCGGCCGCAGCCCACGTTCCCTTCGCCAGGGCGATCCGGGCCACGGGCGGGTGGGTGCGCAGGTAGCGCCATCCCTCCGCGATTTTGCCGAACGCCGCCCGCACGGGCAACTTCGTCCCCTCCTCCGTATCCTGGGGGATAACCGTCCGGTAGATGAAAAAGGCGGAGACGAGGTAGGTGAGGCTGTCCAGGACGAAGACGGCCTTCAGGCCCAGCCAGGCTGCCGCGAAGCCGCCCAGCGCGGCTCCCAGCGTCAGCAGCGCCGACCAGGTGGCGGACATGAGCGCGTTGGCCGTCAGCAGCTCGCGCGGCGTCGTGATGTTGGGGATCGAGGCGCTCTGCGCCGGGGGGAACACCGAGCCGATGACCACCTGCAGCGCCGTCAGCACGTAGACCAGGTACACTTCCCCCGGCTCGTCGACGAGCAGGAAGCCGAGCACGACCACCGCTCGCAGCAGGTCCGAGGCGATCATCACCCGGCGGCGGCTGAACCGGTCCACGAGGACGCCGGCCAGGGGTGAGGCCAGCGCCCACGGCAGCATCTTCGTGATGAACACGGCCCCGAGCGCCAGCGGCGAGCCCGTCAGCTCGCTCACCAGCGTATAGAGCGCAATGGTGTTGAACCAGTCGCCCAGGAGCGAGACCACGTTGCCGATCCACAGCCGCCGGAAGTGGACGTTGTCCCGGATGAGTTCCACGTACCCGGCCGGTGCGCCCGGCGGCGGGGACTCGGCCGGGGTCGCCTCCATCGGGGGTTTGCTCATGGTCGGTGGTCCGGCAGCCCGGCGCCGGTCATTGCTCCGTGGCGTCCGCTTCGGCCCGTGTCTCCGCGGTGGCGGGCTGCTCGGGGCGCAACAGGGGGAAGAGGATGACGTCGCGGATGGAGGGCTGGTCGGTCATGATCATCGCCAGGCGGTCGATGCCCACCCCCAGGCCGGCCGTCGGGGGCATGCCGTACTCGAGGGCGCGGAGGAAGTCCTCGTCGAGTTGCATGGCCTCCTCGTCGCCGCCGGCGCGCAGGCGGGCCTGCTCCAGGAACCGCGCCCGCTGGTCCTCCGGGTCGTTCAGCTCGCTGAAGGCATTGCAGATCTCCTTCGCGTTGCAGATGACCTCGAAGCGCTCCACCAGGCCGGGCTTCGAGCGGTGCCGCTTGGCCAGCGGGCTCAGCTCCACCGGGTAGTCGATGACGAAGGTGGGCTGGATCAGCTTCGGCTCCACGAACGCCCCGAAGATCTCGTCGATGATCTTGCCGCTGCCCATCGTGTCGTCGATCTCCAGCCTCAGCCCCTCGGCGATGGCGGCCAGCTCGTCGCGGCTCTTGCCGTAGAGGTCGTGGCCCGTCTCCTTCTCGATGGCCTCCAGCATCGGGATGCGCGGCCAGGGACGGCGGAACGAGATCGTTTGCCCGCCCACGGTCACCTCGGGCGTGCCGTGGAGCGTCACGGCCACGTGCTCGAGCATCTCCTCCACCAGGTCCATCATCCAGTGGTAGTCCTTGTAGGCCACGTAGAGCTCCAGCATGGTGAACTCCGGGTTGTGGAACCGGCTGAGGCCCTCGTTCCGGAAGTCCTTGGCGATCTCGTAGACCCCTTCGAACCCGCCCACGATGAGCCGCTTCAGGTACAGCTCGTCGGCGATGCGGAGGTAGAGGTCGAGCCCGAGCGCGTTGTGGTGGGTGATGAAGGGCCGGGCCGAGGCACCGCCGTAGACGGGCTGCAGCACGGGCGTCTCCACCTCCAGGTAGCCGCGCTCGTCGAGGAAGCGGCGGAGGGTGGTGATCATCTGCGCCCGCTTCCGGAAGACGTCGCGCACCTCGGGGTTGACGATCAGGTCCACGTAACGCTGGCGGTACCGGAATTCCTTGTCCGTCACCTCGTTGTAGATCTTCCCCTCGGCCTCCTTCACCACGGGCAGCGGCCGCAGCGCCTTCGCCAGCAGCTCCAGCCGCCCGGCGTGCACCGACACCTCGCCCATCTTCGTGCGGAAGACGAACCCTTCCACCCCCACGATGTCGCCGATGTCGAGCAGCTTCTTGAAGACCTGGTTGTAGAAGCCCTCGGGCAGGTCGTCGCGGCGGACGTAGACCTGGATCTGCCCGGTGGCGTCCTGCAGGTGGAAAAAGGCGGCCTTGCCCATGACCCGTTTGGACATGATCCGCCCGGCGATGGAGACGCGGAACGGTTCCGGAGCGGTGCCGTCCTCGCCGGGCTGGTGGCGGGCGTCGTCGAACTGCGCCAGGATCTCGGCGGCGCGGGCCGTCACGTCCCAGGCGTACGGGTACGGGTTGATGCCGAGCTCTTCGAGCATCGTGCGCTCTTCGCGGCGCCGGCGTTCCTGTTCGGAGAGCGGTCGGTCGGTCATGGGTCTGCGCGGTCGGAGGTCAGCAAAACAAAAGGACGCAGCCCGGACGCGGGGACGAGCGGGCGTCCCGTCCGGGCCACGTCCTGCCAAAGATAACGGTTACGTGCCAGGGTGTGCCGCGGATTGCCGGTTGTTTTTTTGCGAAACCGGTGTTTTGCCGGGCGTAGGGCGTCTCGCGCGGGATGCGGTCTCGTCTTGCCGGGGCCTGCGCGGCCCGGCGTTTCGAGCCGGACGGTCGCGGTCGCCGCAGTCCGTGCCCGGCGGAGTCATCCGGCCGGCTTCGGCGGGTAGTCCGGCAGGGGTCGGACGGTCATCTCGACGCGTTCGAGCGGCTGGTCGCCGAGGGCGGGATGGGCGGGCCGGCCCTGGCTTTTCGGTGTGGGGGTGGTGGCGATGCGGTCGAGCACGTCGAAGCCTTCGACGACCTCGCCGAAGACGGTGTACTGCATGTCCAGGAAGGGGGCGCTGCCGTCGCGGAGGTAGGCGGTGCGGGCCGCGTCCGAGAAGCGGAAGTCCGGGTTGTTCGTGGCCGTTCGGATCTGGGCCTCCATCTGTGCCAGCATTGTTTCGTCGATCGGGTTGGTGCCGTGGACGATATAGAACTGGCTGCCGCTGGAGCGCCGCTCGGGGTTGACGTGGTCGCCCTGCCGGGCCGTGGCCAGGGCGCCGCGCTTGTGGTAGAAGCGGGGGTGGAACTCGGCCGGGAGGGTGTAGCCCGGGCCGCCCTGCCCGTCGTTGTAGGGGTCGTCGTCTTTCGAGTTGGGGTCGCCGCCCTGGATCATGAAGCCCGCGATGACGCGGTGAAACGTGGTGCCGTCGTAGAACCCCCGGGCCACCAGCTTCTTGAAGTTGTCGCGGTGGAGGGGGGTCTCGTCGTAGAGGCGGACGACCATGCGGCCGTAGCGCGTTGCGATCTCGTAGTAGTTCGTCTCGGGCAGGTCGAGCGTGTCGGCTTCGGCGGTCATGCGGGGGTCTGGCGGGGTGGTGTGCTCGGAGGTTTCGGCCGGCGCCTCGCGCCCCGTCTCGCAGGCCAGGAGCAGGGCCAGCGGCACCAGCCAGGCGAAAGCACGTCGGGCGGTCATGGTTCGGTTACCGTGTTGCGCAGTCTTTTTTTTGGCGATTGAAGCATGGCAGGTTTTCGGCCGGGGTGACGCCGGTGCCTACGTCCCGTGTCCTACGCCGGCCTCGTCCAGGAACTCGTCGAAGTAGCGGAGGATGGCCAGACGGAGGAGTTTTTCCTGGGTTTCGACGTCGAGGTCGGGCAGGGGGCGGGTACGTTCCCAGATCCAGAAGCCGTCGTCGTTCATCCCGACGCGCTCGTAGAGCCCCAGCGTTTCGAAGACGCAGTAGGTGCCTTCCATGATGAGGCTCTGCTTGCGGTCCCGGTCCAGGTCGGGCTGGTAGCCGCTGCCGTGGGCCTGGATGCCGATGAGGAAGAGGACGGCCTCGATGGTGGCGGGGCGACCGAAGCGCCGCTGCATCCAGGCGTCGAGGTGTTGCCAGCGGGTCTCCACCTCGGCGGCGTCGGTGGCGAGCAGGGCTTCGATGTGATCGTCCGTCATGACGACATCCAGTGCGCGGCTTCGGCCAGCAGGGCGTGTTCATGGCGGCGGAGCAGCCGCATGGCGAGGCTGCCCAGGAGCCGGGCGGGATGCCCGCGCGGGCGCCCGGCGACGACGGCGGCGATCTGCTTCACGCCGGCCTCGATGGCCTGCAGGGCTTCGGCCAGGGCGAACCACCACAGGCTCTCGCCCGCCGGTTCCGCACGCGCACGCGGCTTCAGGGCCAGCATCTTGCGGCCCGGGTCTTGCAGGGCCTTCTCCAGCGTGGCCGAGAAGGCGTCGAGGCCGGCTATCATGCCGGTGAGCTTCTCGCGTTGTGCCAGCGACATGGCCGAAGCGGCCACAGTCTGTTCGGACCGGCGGATGCGCGCCAGCACCTGCAGGATCGTCACGATGACGGACTGCCCGGTCGCATCGCCGAGCCGGCCTTCTTCGGCCAGCAGGCGGGCGCGATCCGCTTCGGGGCAGGCCGGCGGGTCGAGGGTTGCCTCCGGTGTCCGGGTGGTGGACTGCCCGGCTTCGGGCAACCCGTCCGGAAGCGTCACACGTCCAAATCTATGGGAAAAACGTCGGGGTCTCCAGGTGAACGGCGTATCGTCGTCCATGCATAACCCTTTGTTTGTTCGACTTTTTGTTGGGCGGACCACCTACCCCGAGGCGTGCATAAGGTTCCTCAGGGCGGGGGTGCTAGGGATCCAGAAGCGGGTCGCCGGGTGGGTCGAGGGCGGCGTGCAGCAGGTCGAGCAGGGACCGGGCGTCTTCGGGGTTGAGCCGGCCGCTGCGCACGGCCACGCGGACGGTTTCGCCGGTCAGGGCCGCGTAGACGGGCAGCAGGTGGGGCAGGTCCTGGTGGAGGGCCTGCAGGTGGCGGCGCACCGTCTCGCGGTCGCCCCGGGCCACAGGGCCGGTGAGGGCCTCCTCCGGCAGCCGATCGGCCAGGTTACGCCAGGTTCCTTCGACCAGGGGTTGCAACATCGCGCGGGCGGTGGGGCGGTCGAAGCCGGCGCCGGCGAGCACCTCGGCGGCGAGCGCCATCAGGGTGACGAGAAAGTTCGAGGCGAGGGTGGCGGCCAGGTGGTAGCGGGGGCCGGCTCCGGCGGGGATCGTCACGGGACGAGCGCCCAGGCCGGTCGCCAGGCGTTCGCCGAAGGCGCGGGCCGCCGGCCGGCCTTCCAGCCCCACGTAGATGCCGTCGAACCGCTCGGGCGGGCTGCCGGGAGGGAAGGACTGGAGCGGGTGGAAGCGGAGGGTGAGGGCGCCGCGCCGGGCCAGGGGGGCCAGGGCTTCGCTGGAGCGGGTGCCGGAGGTGTGGGCGACCACCGTGCCCGCCCAGTCGCGTGGGAGCCGGGACAGGGCTTCGACCAGGGGCGCCAGCGCGTCGTCGGGAACGCAGCACAGGACGACCTCCACGTCCCCGGGCAGGTCGTCGAGCGGGGTGGCGACGGCGCCCACGCGGGCGGCCAGGCGACGTGCCGACACCCCGGAACGGCTCACGACGGCGCGAACCGTATAGCCGCATGCGGCCAGGCGCAGGCCGAGGGCCGTACCCAGGCCCCCCGCTCCGATCAGGGCGAAGCGGGGCGAGGCGTTCGTTGCGTGGTCGTGCTGCGTCACGACGGGTCTCGCAGGATGTGCGGGTCGCTCGACGTCCGAAAGCCGGGTCTACCGCCGGTCGCGCCCGCCGCCGGTCGCGATGACGGCCCCGAGGAAGCCCGGCCGGTCTTCGGCGGGGGGCTGCAATGCCACGATCTCCGCCGTCAGGTTGGCCCGCCGGTGCAGGGCTGCCAGCACCGCCACCAGCACGGCGCCTTTGCCCTGCATCAGCACCTGCTCGCTGTTGAGCAGTTGCATCAGCCGGGAGACGTCCAGCGCCCTGAGGGCCTCCTCGAACCGGTTTAGCGCCTCCGGTGCGGCCGCCAGCACGTTCGCGCAGGCGACGACCAGCGTGCGCTGGTTGTAGGACACTTCGCCGATGGCATAGCCGAGCTCCCGGCACATCTCTGGCGTCTCTTCACCCATCACCACCGGAACGATGTCGAACGCGGGCAGCATCAACTGCAGAAACGGCAACTGCACGTCGATGCCGTCGACGTGAAAGTGGCCGGTGTCGTCGAGGAAGATGTCGTCTTCCTCGTCGCAGAGCTCGTTTCGCACCTTGTCGTTGACCCGCAGCGCGCCGAGCGGGGTCTGGTACGTGTCGACGCGGCAGATCGTCATGCGGCGAAACGGGCCGGTGTGGCTGGGCGCGACCAGGATGACCGTGTCGTATCTCCGGTTTTCGAGCGTTTTGTACACGGTCGCTGCGATGGCGCCGCCGCTCACCAGGTTGGCATCGGGCACGATCAGCGCCTGGATGTCGCCCGCGATGGCGGGCGGGGAGGCGGCTTGCAGGAGCTCTTCGAGCTGCTGCCGGAGCGGCCGGGGCTGCGTGGCGTAGACAGCACTTTCGTGGTGGTGCATGGGAACGCGCAGGGGGAAGCTCACAGGGGACGGGGCCGGTCAGGCCCGGGATGATTCAACCGGGAAACCCGGGTCGAGGTTTTAGGAAGGAAGGGGGGGCCCGGGAACGATGGGGGTTCCCGTGGGGGAGGGGGCGTCGGTCATTCCGGCGGTGGTTGCCAGGCGTTCGAGCAGCGCCACGAGGCCGTTCTGTTGCCGGAGGGCGTCGACGAAGGCGTGCACGTCCGTCTGGTACTCGGGGCGCCATTCGAGCGTGGCCAGTACGGGGGTCGGGGCGGCCAGTTCGCGCAGGGCTTCGGGGTTGAGGGATTCGGCGAAGCCGTCGCCATACTGCCCGTAGCCGTTGAGCACGAAGCCGAGCGGCTGCACGCCCATCACCAGCATCATCCGATGGGTGAGCATGCAATGGTTGAGGGTGCCGCGTCCCGAGCGCCCGATGATGATCGACGGCAGTTCGAAATCCTTGAGCAGGTCGATCATGTCGTAGCGCCGGGCGATGGGGACGAGCACCCCGCCGCCCTCGACGACGACGAACTTGCCCTGGGCCCGCAACGCGTGATAGGCGTCGAGCACCAGGCGCAGGTTCACCGGCCTGCCCTCGACCTGGCTGGCGACGTAGGGTGCCGCCGGGGTCTCGTACGTGACGGGCATCAGCAGCCGGCGTGGCTCCCGCACGCCGATCTGGCGAAGCAGGGCGGTCGCACTTTCGACCGAGCCGCCCGTCAGGATCGGCGTCATCATCGTGGCGTCGACCCCCATCTCCCGGAGCAGGGCCACGATGCCCACCCCGATCAGGGTTTTACCTACACCCCGGGCCGTACCCACCAGAAAGAGCCCGTCTGCCATGGTACGCCTGCGTCTCGCTGCGCCGAAATGAGCCGAACTGCCGGCAGGTCAAAGTAGGACGTCCCGGGACAATCATCAAGCCGGGTGGAGCGAAGTGTGCGCGAATCGCAGGCCGGCGGCCGGTCCGGGATCGTCAGGAAGGCGGGATGATCAGACGGACCGTCTCGCCGGGGAAGACGGTGATTTCCTCGTCCAGGAGCAGCCGGTTGCTTCCGATCGGATCGGCCAGGAAGCGGAGGGTGCTGCCGCCGCGTACGAGGTCGTCCGGCAGGGTGAAGACCTGGCGTCGCGATCCGGTCACGATGCCGAGCCGGACCCGCTGCGCACCCCGCAGCACGTAGAGGGTTATGTCCAGAAAGTGGCGGTTGTCCACCTCCACAAAGGCTTCGTCCCGCCGGTTGTCGTCCGTGCGACCGTGCAGGCACCCGGCGACGATCAGCCCCAGCAACCCGTAGAGCACGTAGCGCATGACCCACCTTCCGATGCGAGGGGAACGGACCGCTCGTTTCCCCACAGGGGTATAGAAGGACACGGCCCGTTTGTTTCGCCGGGGCCCGGCCGGCGAATTAAACTTTTCTTTTGATGTTTTCCTCGCCACACCGGAAATTGCCCGTGTCTCCTCCAACTCTTTACACGCAGGCAAACGTATGCCATACCTTCAGCAAACGAAAGTCTACGACGTGTGCATCGTCGGGTCCGGGGCGGGCGGCGGTATGGCGGCCCGCATCCTCACCGAAGCCGGCGCGGAGGTGGTGATGCTCGAAGCCGGGCCCATGTGGGACGCCGCGAAAGACGGTCACATGTTCACCTGGAACTACGAGTCGATGCGCCGGGGAGCCGCCACCGACGAGAAGCCCTTCGGGGAGTTCGACGGCTGCATCGGTGGCTGGGAGATCGAGGGCGAGCCCTACACCCATGCCGAGGGCACGACGTGGGACTGGTTCCGCGCCCGGATGCTCGGGGGGCGCACCAACCACTGGGGCCGTATCTCCCTGCGCTTCGGCCCGGACGACTTCCGCCGACGTTCGCTCGACGGGGCCGGCGACGACTGGCCCATCACCTACGACGAGCTCAAGCCGTACTACGACCGCCTCGACCGCATGGTCGGTCTCTTCGGCTCGGTCGAGAACATCTACAACGAGCCCGACGGCCTCTTCCTCCCGCCGCCGAAGCCGCGCTGCTACGAGCTGCTGGTGATGAAAGGCTGCGAGCGGCTGGGCATTCCGGTGATTCCCTCGCGTCTCTCGATCCTGACGCGCCCGATGCATGGCCGCCCGGCCTGCCACTACTGCGGGCAGTGCGGGCGCGGGTGCGGGGTGCACGCCAACTTTTCCTCTCCGTCGGTGCTGTTGCCGCCGGCGCTGGCCACCGGGCGGCTCACGATCATCCCGCACGCCATGGCCCGCGAGGTGCTCACCGACACCGAAGGGCTGGCCACGGGCGTCTCGTACGTCGACACACAGACCCTGCAGGAGCACCAGGTGCGGGCCCGCATCGTGGTGCTGGCCGCCAGCGCCTGCGAGACGGCCCGCCTGCTGCTCAACTCGAAGTCGCCCCGCCACCCGAACGGCCTGGCCAACTCGAGCGATCTCGTCGGCAAGTACCTGATGGACTCGACCGGGAGCGACGCCGCCGGCTTCATCCCGCAGCTCGTCGACATGCCGCCGCACAACGAGGACGGCGTCGGCGGGATGCACATCTACATCCCCTGGTGGCTGGAGAAGGCGCGGCTCCCGTTCCGGCGCGGCTACCACATCGAGGTCTGGGGCGGGCGCGGCATGCCCGCCTATGGCTTCGGCAGCGGCATCCACCGGCTCAACGGCCGCCTGCCCGGGCCGGACGGCCGGCCGCGCCCGCGCGGCGGCGGCGGCTACGGCGCTACGCTCAAGGACGACTACCGCCGGCTCTATGGCGCCGTCATCGGCTTCTCGGGGCGCGGCGAGATGATCGCCCGGAAGGAGAACTACTGCGAGATCGACCCGGACGTGGTGGACAAGTACGGCATCCCGGTGCTGCGCTTCCACGTCACCTGGAGCGACGAGGAGTATGCCCAGATCAAGCACTTCCAGGAGACGGCCCGCGAGATCATCGAGGCCATGGGCGGCATCCCGCTCGGCGACATGCCGGGGAAGGAGGAAGGCTACGGCATCCTCGCGCCCGGCCGCATCATCCACGAGGTCGGCACCACCCGCATGGGAAACGACCCGAAGACGTCCGTCCTCAACGCCTACTGCCAGGCCCACGACGTGAAGAACCTCTTCGTCGCCGACGCCGGCCCGTTCGTCTCGCAGGCCCACAAAAACCCGACGTGGACGATCATGGCGCTGGCCATGCGCACGGCCGAGTACATCGCCGCGGAGCGCAACCGGGGCAACCTGTGAGGGCCGGGAAAACAGCCAGGCCCTGGCTGTCCAACGAGCCAACGGCCAACGTTAAACGCTCAACGTTAAACGCTCAACACACATGAACCGACGCGAATCGCTCAAGCTGATGGCCGTGGCCTCGCTGGGGGCCGGGCTGGCCGGGTGTACGGAGGCGGACCTCCGGCGGGCCCGGGACGAGGTGGACCGGCAGATGGCCGACGGCGGGCTGGCGAACTACACGCCCCAGTTCTTCACACCGCACGAGTACGAAACGGTGAAGGTGCTGGCCGACCTGATCATCCCGGCCGACGGACGCTCCGGCAGCGCCACCGACGCGGGCGTGCATGCCTTCATCGACTTCACCGTCTGGGACCGGCCGGCCCTGCAGACGCCCGTGCGCGGGGGCCTGCGCTGGCTCGACTACCAGTGCCACAAGCGCTTCGGCCGGACGTTCCTCGACTGCACCGACGCCGAGCGCACCGAACTGCTCGACCTGATCGCCTATCCCGACGTCGCCCCGGCCGACATGAGCCAGGGCGTGCGCTTCTTCAACCTGTTCCGCGACCTGACGGCCTCCGGCTTCTGGTCGAGCAAGATGGGCGTGGAGGATCTCCAGTACATGGGCAACGTGCCGCGCGGCGAATGGCCCGGCTGCCCGCAGGAAGCCCTTGATCACCTCGGCGTGCAGTACACCTGACCCGGCGTGCCGTTCGTATTCCCTCCGGGCACCTTTGCCGGCGCCGCGCGTTTGCGGGGCCGGTGCATCTTTTTCGGCCCTGGTTACGTCGAAACGCATCTCTCCCCGGGGCGTTGGAAACGCTTCCGAATCATTGTGCCTGTTCGAACAGTGCTCATGTCCAATCCCGTAAAGCTCATGAACCGTCTCTGTACGCTCTACCTTGCGCTTTTTCTGCTCGCCGGCTTCGCGGCGCAGGCCCAGACCCTGCGCTCGGAGGAGGCCGGTGATCCGGCCCGCCGCGGCTTCGGCGGGGCCGTGGCCGCCGGGAACGACGAGGTCTTCGTCGGCGAACCCATGAACACGGCCACGCCCGGCTATACCTACGTCTTCCGCCGCAACGAGGACGGCACCTGGAGCGAGGCGGCCCGCCTCGAAGCCTCCGACGCCGTGGAAGGGGACCGCTTCGGCGCCGCGCTGGCCCTCGACGGGAACCACCTGCTCGTCGGGGCGCCCAACCAGAACCAAGGGGCCGGCGCCGCCTACGTCTTCCGCCGTGACGCCGCCGGCAACTGGACCGAAGTCGCCCGCCTGGCCATCGCAGACGGCGGAAGCTTCGGCGGGGCCGTCGCCCTCAGCGGGGACGTCGCCTTCATCGGGGCGGAAGGCTATCAGGACGACACCGGCGCGGTCTTCGTTTTTCGCCGCTCCGGCGACGCCTGGGTGCCGCAGGACACCCTGACCGGTGAAGCGCCCGGCGGTCACTTCGGCGCCGCGCTGGCCCTCGACGGCGACCTGGCGCTCGTCGGGGCGCCCCGGCAGGAAGACAACCTCGGCGCCGTCTACTTCTTCCGGTTCGAGAACGGCACCTGGACGGCCGGAGGGCGCCTGCCCGCCGACGGGCTCGAAGGCGATGCCCGCTTCGGGTCGAGCATCGGCCTGCAGGACGGCTATGCCCTCGTCGGGGCACCGCGCTTCCAGCGCTTCTCCGGCACGGTGCTCGAGTATGCCTTCGATGCGGAAGAGGGAACCTGGGTCCGGCAGGGGATGCTCGTCCCCTTCGATGCCGCTCCGCAGACCCGCTTCGGCACGGCCGTGGACGTCGACGGGGACGAGGTGTGGGTCGGCGGCCCGGGCGCCGATCGCTTCTCCGGCGCCGTGTACCGCTTCGAGCGCGATCCCCGGACCGGCACCTGGAGGCGGGTCCACAAGCTCAAAAGCGACGAGGCCGGCAACGGTGACTTCTTCGCCGCCACCCTCGATGTGCGCGGCAACCTGGCCGTCGTCGGCAGCGTCGGCGACGACGGCGGCGAGGGCACGGCCACCGTCTTCGAACGGGACGCGCAGGGACAGTGGCACCAGCAGGCCATCATCTTCAGCGAGGTCGCCAGCTTCGCCTCGATCACCGGCGGGCAGGTGAACTGCAGCGACGGCGCCGCCGCCGACTTCGGCTGCGGTAACGTGGACCTGCTCTCGTTCCTCTCCGTCAAGGACATCGGTGGCGGGCGCGGCACCCACCTGAACGACGTCTGGGGCTGGACTGACCCCGAGACGGGCCGCGAGTACGCCCTCGTCGGCCGGAACGACGGCACCTCCTTCGTCGACATCTCCGACCCCGTCAACCCCGTTTACCTGGGTGACCTGCCCCTGCACGAGGGCGCCCGTCCGGCCGCCTGGCGGGACATCAAGGTCTACCGGAACCACGCCTTCATCGTGGCCGACGGCGCCGGGCCGCACGGCATGCAGGTCTTCGACCTGACCCGCCTCCGGAGCGTCGAGAACCCGCCCGTCACCTTCACCGAGGACGCCCACTACGACCGCATCAACAGCGCGCACAACATCGTCATCAACGAGGAGACGGGCTTCGCCTACACGGTGGGAGGCAGCATGGGCGGCGAGACGTGCGGCGGCGGCCTGCACATGATCGACCTCCGCGAGCCGAAGAACCCGCAGTTCGCCGGCTGCTTCAGCCACACGGGCACGGGCCGGCAGGGCACCGGGTACACGCACGACGCGCAGTGCGTCGTCTACCGGGGGCCGGATGCCGAGCATCGCGGCAAGGAGATCTGCTTCGGGGCGAACGAGACGGCCCTCTCCATCGCCGACGTGACGGACAAGGCCAACCCGAAAGCGCTCTCGCAGGCCTCCTACCCGAACGTGGGCTACACCCATCAGGGCTGGCTGACCGAGGACCAGCACTACTTCTACGTCAACGACGAGCTGGATGAGTTGCAGGGCAAGGTCGCGGGCACGCGCACGCTCATCTGGGACGTCTCCGACCTGGACGACCCGCAGCTGCTGCGCGAGTATGTTTCGGAGAACAAGGCCAGCGACCACAACCTCTACATCCGGGGCAACCTGATGTACCAGTCGAACTACGTCGCCGGCCTGCGCATCTTTGACATCACCAACCGGGAGAACCCGGCGCTGGTGGGACATTTCGACACGGTGCCCTACGGCGAAGATGCACCGGGCTTCAACGGCTCCTGGAGCAACTACCCCTTCTTCAAGAGCGGTACCATCGTCGTGACCAGCATGCGCGAAGGGGTCTTCATGCTGAAGAAGAAAGACGTGGATCTCTGAGCGAGCCACACGGCATGCACGAGAAGGAAGGCGCGGAGGCCTCACCTCCGCGCCTTCTTTCGTATACCGGCGTCCCGGAATGCCTGTGCACGGTTCACGGCCGGTCGACGCTGCGGTCAGGCTTCCGCCACCAGGACCCCGCGCTCGATCAGCGTGGTGAGGATCGTCATGAAGGCCCGGTCGCCGAAGTGGGGGGCGAGGGTGGTGGCGTCGAGCGGTTCGGTGCCGGTGAGCAGCCAGGCCGCCTCGGTGGAGACGGTGTAGGTTTCGCCGGCGACGAAGAGGGCGGCGGTGCCGTCGGAATGGGGGATGAAGGCGAGTTCGGAGAGGGCCCGCCGGCGCAGGCGCCCGCCCGCCCGCAGCACCTCGATCACTTCCTCCGGGGTGATGGGTTCCTCGTCCGCCACGTCGTCTTCGAGGTAAGCCGCGCCGCGCTTCGGGGTGGTGATGAAACGCCCGAACCATTCGTCGAGGGCCTGGTCGTCCCGGACGAGTTCGCGGAGCACGGCCCGCACGTAGGCGCGTACCTCGGGACCGAGCATGCCCGGGTGGACCGGGGGCGTGAGGTCCGGGTCGCTGTAGCGTTGCCGGGCGTCGAGCCGGGTGAGCCGGTCTTCGAGGAAGCCGGTGACGAGGTCGAGGGGGCCCGGCGCGCGGAAGCCGACCGAGAAGGTCATGCAGTCGCCCAGGGCAACGCCCTCGTGCGGGATGCGGGGCGGGAGGTAGAGCAGGTCGCCCGGTTCGAGGACCCACTCGGCGTCCGGCTCGAAGTTGGCCAGGATGCGCACGTCGAGGTCGGGTACGAGGTGTTCCTCTTCGACGGGTTCGTGATGGATGCGCCAGCGTCGTCGCCCCAGCCCCTGCACCAGGAAGACGTCGTACTGGTCGACGTGCGGCCCGACGCCGCCGCCCTCCGGGGCGAAGCTCACCATGACGTCGTCGATGCGCCAGTTCGGGAGGAAGCGGAAACGGTCCCGCAGCGCCGCGACGGCCGGGACGTAGCGGTCCACCTCCTGCACGAGCAGCGTCCAGTGCGTCGGCGGCAGCCGCTCGAAATCCTCGGGCTCGAACGGGCCGTGGCGGAGTTCCCACGGATACGCCCCGCCCTTTTCGAGGATGAGCCGGGACTCGACCATCTCCTCGCAGGCCAGTGCTGCCAGTTCGTCCGGCCCGATGGGCGCGGTGAAGCCGGGCAGGGCCCCCCGGACCAGAAGCGGCTTCTTCTGCCAGTATTCGCGAAGGAACGCGGCCGGTGTGAGGCCGCCCAGGAGCGTGTCGGGCATGTCGGATTGCGGGTTGGGGAGGATGGGTTCTCGGCCGGCGACGTCGCCCGCATCGGCGCGGCGACGGCTTTTCGGCCCCCCGGCCGGCCTTCGCGGGGATCAGCACCCGATGACCAGCCAGCCGAGGGCCAGGAGCACCATGAGCACCGCCGCCAGCTTCACCCCCCGCTTCTGCACGGGGAACTCGTAGCCGCAGTACGGGCACACCTCCGCCGTCGCCTCGACGTCGAGGGCGCAGGCGGGGCACTCTTTCTGCTTATCGGCCATACCGGGAGCGAGGAAAAGCGCGAAAGCACCTCGTTAACGCCGGTGCAGGCGATGCGTTCTGCCGGGGCGGGGCGTCCGGCAGCCCGCCCAGGGTACCGTTCCCCGCCGGGGGCCGACTGCCACGCCGCGCCCGAACCGGCCTCCTCCCGCACAAACGATGGGCCGCTTCGCGCCTATGCTCCATATCCTGGCTCAACCCGGCGCTCGCCATGGAAACCCGGCAGGACCCCCTGGCCGCCTACCTCGCCCTCGAAGCCGAGTCGGACACTATAGCGGAGGTCATTTTTATTGAGGGCATAGCTGCTTAGCGAACGGCCCACTGTAGCCGCGGATCTGGACGCGTTGCGCGTCCCGTTAGCCCGGGCTGCCCACCTGTAGCCGCGGATCTGGACGCGTTGCGCGTCCCGTCGGTCCGGGCTTTCCTGTGGGCCAGGGGGCGCACCCGTGAAGGGTGCGGCTACATCGCGCTGCACACCGACGCCTTCAATAGCATGGACCAACGCTATAAGCACGAGTTCTGGCACGGCGAGATCGTGGCGATGGCCGGAGCCGGCCTCCATCACAACCGGATCACCGCCAGCACGGCGCGAGCCCTTGGTAATCGGCCCGGCTCACGAGAAAGGGTGCAGGATGGCAAGCGCAGGAAGCCCGCGCGCTTTAGGGCTATGTTGGCCGTGTAGGGCCGCGTTGGCCGTGTTACACGGCCCTTGCGGCCGGACGGCCCCATGAGATAGCCCATGTGGGAGGAATGCGCCTCTACTCAAAGCACAACCTCCTGTCTGAGAGCCGGAACTTTTGCAACGACACATGGAAAAACATTTTGGCGGTCGGGCAGACCGTAGCCGAACTGGACGCGTAACGCGTCCGATCGTTCGGCCATGCCTGTGGAGACAGTGTAAGACCAACCGGACGCGTCATGCGTCCGCTGGCTTTCATCAGCGAAGGCGACTGTCCTCGACGCGTACGCGTCGACATGAAGCAGGAATCCCACGTGCCCAGAGCCGTGGGAGTGTCAATGCCTGTCATCGGGCGAAACGCAGGGTTGCCGGCGAGACGGGCAGGGTGCCGCGCAGGCCGTGTAGCCGCGGGCTTCAGCCCGGGTCTGCCGGTGCGACCGGTGGACGTGTCCGTGTGGAGCCTGTACCGAGCAAGACCGGGGGGATTGCGCCGGTGAGCGAGCGTGGGCTCGACGAACTCCCGGGCCGTGAACGGGCTCAGCGGTACCGCTCGCTCCCCGGGGCCGGCTGCCACGGGGTGTCCGGCTCGAAGTGCTCCCAGAGCAGGCGGGAGACGTCGCGCAGGAGGACGAAGCCCTCGTTGTCGTGGTCCCAGCTGGTGTCTTCCTGGTTCTTGGTGATGACGGCGAAGACGTAGTCGCCGTGGGGGGCGTTGACGAGGGCGACCTCGGAGCGCGACCGGCTGACGGCGCCCTGCTTGGAGGCGGCCTGTACCGTCGGCGGGAGTTGCGAGAGGGCCTCGTCGTCCCAGTAGGTGCGCGTGAGGGTGCGGTACATCTCCTCGCTGGCGGCGGGGCTGACGGCCCGGCCCTCGCGGATCATCACCAGCAGTTCGGCGATTTCCCGGGGGGTGGTTTGGCCCCAGCCGTAGCGCTCCCGGGCGGCCTCGCGGCCGGGCGTGCGCGAGTTGACCCGCGTGTGCTCGAAGCCGTGCGCCGCCAGCCAGGCGTTGATGGCCGTGCCGGTGCCGCAGAGGTGTTGCAGCCACAGGCTCGCCGTGTTGTCGCTCATCGTGAGCATCAGCATCACCATCTTGCTCAGGGCGATCTTTTCGCCGTCTTTGAAGGAGCCCAGGAGGTCCACGCCGGGGTAGCGGAGCGAGTCGCGGTAGACGAGTTCCTGCTGGTAGGCGAGCTCGCCCCGCTCGATGGCGTCGAACGTCTTGATCAGGATGGGCACCTTGATCAGGCTGGCCGTGGGGAAGAGCGTGTCGGCGTGGATCGCGGCGTACCGGCCCGTGGGCAGGTGGCGGACGTAGACGCCGGCATCGCCCCGAAAGCCTTCGACGAGCCGTTCGAGGCGGGCCTGGAGCAGGGTGTCCGGGACGGACTGGGCCCGGACAAGGCCGGGCAGGAGGAGCAGGGCGAGGAGCCCGGCCCGAAGACGCTTCAGGGACATGGGATGCTCCGAAAGGGAAATGTGGAGTTTTGACGATTTCGTGGGCCGGGTGTGAAGCTCCGGCATTTCCTGTTTAGATTCAATCTAAAGATTTTTCCCCCACACCAACCCTCCCTCACCATGAAATCCGGTTTCTTTGCCCTGGTCCTGGTGCTGCTCCTTGCCGGCTGCGAGTCGTCTCCGCCACAGGCGCTGGTCATCTACTCCGGCCGGAGCCAGGCGCTCGTCGAGCCGCTCGTCGAACGGTTCAAGGCCCAGACGGGCCTGCCCGTCGAGGTCCGTTTCGGGCGGGATGCGGAGCTGCTGGCCGCCCTGCAGGAGGAAGGCGCGCAGAGCCCGGCCGACCTCTTCTGGGCCAACACGACCGGGGCGCTCGGGGCGGCGAGCAACGCGAACCTGCTCGTCGCGCTGCCCGACTCCATCCTGGAGAAGCCGGCCTCCTTCCAGCCGTCGAGCGGCCTGTGGGCACCCGCCACCGTCCGCTTCCGCGTTCTCGCCTACAACACCGAGGCCCTGACCGAGGACGACCTGCCGGCTTCGGTCCTGGACCTGCCGCAGATGGAAACCCTGCGCGGGCGCATCGGCTGGACGCCGACGTATTCGAGCTTCCAGGATTTTGTGACGGCGCTGCGGCTGCTCGAGGGCGAGGAGGCGGCGCGGGCCTGGCTGGAGGGCCTCCAGGCGCTGGAGCCCAAGGCCTATCCCTCCAACACGCCGATGATCCAGGCGCTGGCCGCCGGTGAGATCGACGTGGCGCTGACGAACCACTACTACGTGCTCCGCCTGACGCAGGGGGCCGCCGAGGGCGAGGCGCCGCCCGTCGCCCTCTACCATTTCGCGCCCGGCGACGTCGGCAACCTCGCGCTCGTCACGGGCGCCGGCGTGCTCGCCACCAGCGACAACACGGAGGCCGCGTTGCGTTTTCTCAGCTTCCTGCTCTCGGAACAGGCCCAGGCCTTCGCCGCGACGGAGGTCTACGAGTACCCGGTGGTTTCCGGCGTCGCGGTCCCGTCCTATCTCCTTTCGATGCCGGAGGCCCTGGCCCTCAGCCCGCAGTTCGACTTCGAGCGGCTGCGCGAGCTGGATGCGACGCTCAACCTGATGCGGGAAGTGGGGCTGTTGTAGCGGTTGAAAGGATGATACGGAGGGCGGAAGCGAGGACACCCGTATGAACCGACTTCTGTCCTTCGACCTGCGCACGGCGGCGTTCTTTCTCCTGCCGGCTCTGCTGGTCCTGGCCGGGGTGCTGGTGCCGCTCGCGTACCTGCTCATCCGGGCGTTCGAGGCGGATGCGGAGCTACTGCGCACGCTGGTGCTGCGCCGGCGCAACGCGGTCCTGCTGGGCAACACGCTGCTGCTGGCGGCCGGGGTGCTGGCCCTCGGCACGGCGCTCGCCTTCCCGCTGGCGTGGCTGACGACGCGGACCCGGCTGCGGGGCCGGCGCGTGCTGGCGGTCGTGGGCGTGCTGCCGCTGGCCGTTCCGGGCTATGTGATGGCCTATGCGCTGCTGGGCGCGACGGGCGGCAACGGGCTGCTGGCCGCCGTGGCCGGGCTGACGCTGCCGCGTCCCGGCGGCTACACCGGGGCGCTGCTGGCGCTCGGCCTCACGCTCTATCCCTACCTTTTCCTGAACCTGCGGGCGGCGCTGCTCGGGCTGGACGCCTCGGTAGAGGAGGCGGCGCGGGCGCTCGGCTACACGAACCGGCAGGTCTTCCTCCGTGTGATCCTGCCGCAGCTCCGGCCGGCGTTCCTGGCGGGCGGCCTGCTCATCGGCCTGCACGTGCTGGGCGATTTCGGCGTCGTCTCGCTGATGCGCTACGAGACGTTCAGCTACGCGCTCTACCTGCAGTATGCGGCGGCGTTCGACCGGGTCTATGCGGCCTGGCTGGCGCTGATGCTGCTGGCGCTTACCGGGGCGCTGCTGGTGCTGGAGGCCCGGCTGCTGCGGGGCCGGCGGTTCCACCGGGCCGGAGCGGGCGGGACGCGGCAGGCCCGTGCGGTGTCGATGGGCGGCTGGACGGTCCCGGCCTACGCCTTTGCCGCGTTGCTGAGCCTGGCGGCCGTCGGACTTCCGGTGGGAACGGCCCTGTTCTGGATGATGCGGGACGCCGGGGCGGCGGCCGGGTGGACGGCGCTGGCGGGGGCGCTGGGGGCGTCCGTGACCGCCTCCGTGCCGGCGGCGGTGCTGGCCGGTGCGCTGGCCCTGCCGCTGGCCTACCGGAGCGTCCGCCGGCCCTCGCCGGCTGCGCGCGTGCTGGAGCGCGTCGCCTACCTGGGCTACGCGACGCCGCCGCTGGCCTTCGCGCTGGCGTTCATCTTCTTCACGCTGCGGACCGCTCCGGTCCTCTACCAGACGCTCGCGCTGCTGGTGATCGCCTACGCGCTGCACTTCCTCGCCGAAGCCATCGGGCCGGTGCGGAGTGCGCTCTACCAGGCCTCGCCCCGGCTGGAGGAGGCCGCCCGCGCCCTCGGCCGAAAGCCGCTGCAGGCGTTCTTCACCGCTACGTTCCCCCTGCTGCGGCGCGGCCTGCTGGTCAGCATCGCCTTCGTGTTCCTCTCGGCCATGAAGGAGCTGCCCATCACGTTCCTGCTCTCGCCCATCGGGTTCGAGACGCTGGCGCTGGGCGTCTGGGGCGCCGCCAACGAGGCCCTCTTCGGCCGCGCCGCGCCCTATGCCCTGCTCATCATGCTGTTCTCCGCGGCTTTCGTCGGGCTGCTCCTGGCCGAACGGGACGAACTACGCGCCGGCTGAGGCGTTAGCGCCTCGCAATCCGGAGGCGTGAACGTCCATTTGCAATCTTCAATCTTCAATTTGCAATCTTACTCTTCTATCTCATGTCCCCGGTCCTGTCCATTCGTGCTCTGACGAAGCGGTTCGACCCGGCAGCCCCGCCGGCGGTCGACGCCGTGGACCTGGACGTGGCCGAGGGGGAGATCGTGGCGCTGCTGGGACCGAGTGGGTGCGGCAAGACGACGACGCTCCGGCTCGTCGCCGGCTTCGAGCGGGCCGACGCCGGCACGATCACGGTGGCGGGACGCCTGTTCTCGGAGGGGCCCCGGCGGCTCGTTCCGCCCGAGCGGCGCGGCCTCGGTATCGTCTTTCAGGACTACGCCCTCTTCCCGCATCTGACCGTCCTCGAGAACGTGCGCTTCGGCCTGCAGGCGCTCCCCCGGGCCGAACGTACGGAGCGCGCCCGCGAGGCGCTCCGCCTGGTGGGCCTGGCCGGGTATGAGGACCGCCGTCCCCACACCCTCTCCGGCGGGCAGCAGCAGCGCGTCGCCATCGCCCGCTCGCTGGCCCCCGCCCCCCGCCTGCTTCTCCTCGACGAGCCCTTCTCGAACCTCGACGCACTCCTCCGCCAGACCACCCGCGAGGAGATCCGCGCCGTGCTCAAACGGGCGGGCATGACGGCCGTGCTCGTGACGCACGACCAGGAGGAGGCCCTCTCGTTCGCCGACCGCGTGGCCGTCATGCGGCAGGGGCGGATCGAGCAGGTCGGCACCCCCGAGCAGGTCTATTACGAACCCCGCACCCTGTTCGTGGCGCAGTTCCTGGGGCGGACGAACCTGCTGCTGGCCGAGGCACACGGCACCGAAGCCCGGACGCCGCTGGGGCGCGTGGCACTCTCCCGGCCCGCCCACGGCCACGTGCTCGTCGCACTCCGGCCCGAGCACCTGACGCTCGACGTGCCCGAGCCCGGCCTGCCCGCCGGCGAGGTCGTCGCCCGCGAGTTCAAGGGGCACGACATCACCTTCCGCGTCCGCCTCGACGGCGCCGAGTATCTCGTCCACACCCACAACCGCATGGCGTTCCGCCCCGGCGACGCCGTGCGCGTGCGCCCGCTCGAAGCCGCCGTCGTGCTCGAAGGGCAGGGGGCGGTGCCGGCTCCGGCCGGCTGAGGCGCGCGTCAGGTCACCGGGTGGCGCGTCTGGCCCTCGCCCATGACGACGAACTTGCGCGTGGTGAGGGCTTCGAGGCCCATCGGGCCGTAGGCGTGGAGCTTGGTCGTGGAGATGCCGATCTCGGCGCCGAGGCCGAGCTCGCCGCCGTCGGAGAAGCGGGAGGAGGCGTTGACGAGGACGACGGAGGCGTCCACCTCGCGGAGGAAGCGGCGGGCGCGGCCCAGGTGGGTGGTGGCGATGACCTCGGTGTGGTTCGAGCCGTAGCGGGCGATGTGGTCGAGCGCCGCCTCGAAGTCGGGCACCACGCGCACGGCCAGGATGAGGGCCAGGTACTCGGCGTGGTAGTCGTCCTCGGTGGCGGGTGTCACGCCGGGCAGGAGCGCCTGCGTCCGGGGGCAGCCCCGCAGTTCGACGCCCCGCGCGCGGAGCGCATCGGCGGCCCGGGGCAGGAACGCCCCGGCGACGGCCTCGTGCACCAGCAGCGTCTCCAGCGCATTGCACACACCGGGGCGCGACGTCTTGCCGTCGATGAGCAGGCGCAGGGCCACGTCGAGGTCGGCGGCGTCGTCCACGTACAGGTGGCAGACGCCCTTGTAGTGCTTGATGACGGGGATGCGGCTGTGCTCGTCCACGTAGCGGATGAGCCCTTCCCCGCCGCGCGGGATGACCAGGTCGATGTACCGGTTCATCGTGAGCAGCTCGGCGATGGCGGCGCGGTCGGTGGTGGGCAGCAGCGTGATGGCGGCCGTGGGGATCCCCTCGCGCGCCAGGCCCCGGTGGAGCGCCGCGGCCACGGCCTGGTTCGAGTGAAACGCCTCGGAGCCGCCGCGCAGCACCACCGCGTTGCCCGCCTTCAGGCACAGCCCGGCGGCGTCGGACGTGACGTTCGGGCGGGCCTCGTAGATCATGGCGATGACGCCCAGGGGGATGCGCATGTAGCCCACCTCGATGCCGTTGGGCCGCCGCCACATCGCCGTGATCTCGCCGACGGGGTCGTTGAACGAGGCGACCTCGCGGAGGGCCCGGGCCATCCCCGCCAGGCGCTCCGGTGTGAGCGTGAGGCGGTCGATCATCGCGTCGGAGAGGCCGCGCGCGCGGGCGGCGTCCACGTCGCGGGCGTTGGCGGCCAGGATCTCGACTTCGGCGGCGAGGAGTTCGTCCGCCATCGCGTGCAGGGCGCGATCCTTGGCGGCGGTGGACAGGTTGGCCACCTGCCGGGCGGCGTCGCGGCAGGCCCGCACGAGGGTTTCGAGGTCGGTCGTGACGGTCGTTTCGGTCATGGTTCGTGGGGTTCTGGCGTGTCCGGCCGGTTCGGTACGGGGTCGAGGAGGACGAGGTCGTCCCGGTGGATGATGACCTCGCGCGTGACGTAGCCGAGGCGCGTTTCGATCTCGGCGCTCTGGCAGCCCCGGATGCGGCGCAGCTCATGGTCGCCGTACTGGCTCAGGCCCTTGGCGACGGGCTCGTCGGTGCCGTTGCGGCGGCAGACGACCAGCACGGCGTCGCCGGCCTCGAAGCGCCCCTCGACGTCGACGATGCCGGAGGGCAGCAGCGAGGCGCCGCGTGTGCGGAGGGCCTCGGCCGCGCCGTCGTCCACCACCAGGCGGCCGGCCTCGGGGAGCGTGTGCATCAGCCAGTGCTTGCGGGCGGCCAGGGGCGTCTGCTGCCGGCGAAAGAGGGTGCCGCGGACGGTGCCGGCGAGCAGCCCGTCGAAGTGGGCACCCACGGTGCCGTTGACGATGAGGGTGTCGATGCCGCGGGCGGTGGCCTTGGCGGCGGCCTCGACCTTGGTGCGCATGCCGCCGGTGGCCATCGGCCCGCCCGCCCCGCCGGCCCGCGCCAGGACGGCGTCGTCGATGCGGGCGACCTCCGGGATGAGACGGGCCGCCGGATGCGTGCGGGGGTCGGCCTCGAAGAGCCCGTCGACGTCGCTGCAGATGATGAGCAGGTCGGCCCCGGCGAGTACGGCCACGTGGGCGGCCAGGTTGTCGTTATCCCCCACCTTGAGCTCCTCGACGGCCACCGTGTCGTTCTCGTTGACGATGGGGAGGGTGCCGCGTCGCAGCAGCTCGGCCAGCGTGTTGCGGGCGTTGACGAAACGGCGGCGGTCGGCGAAGTCGTCGTAGGTGAGCAGGAGCTGGGCGCAGGGCACGTCGAAGAGGCGCTGCCAGAGGGCCATGAGCAGGGGCTGCCCGACGGCCGCCAGCGCCTGTTTTTCAGGGATGGAACGCGGCCGGCGCGCCCGGTCGGCCAGCGCCCCGCGCCCGGCGGCCACGGCGCCCGACGAGACGAGGATGAGCTCGCGGCCCTGCCGGCGGCTCTCGGCGATGAAGCGGGCCAGCGGCAGGAGGTAGCGGGTGCTGCACCGCCCCTCCGGGGCCACGAGCGTGCTTCCCACCTTGACGACGGCCCGCCGCCAGGCCGGCACCGCTATGGCGTCTGAGGACACACGCATCCGTTCGACCGACGTGGCTTGTGTAAAAGGCAGGAGAAACAGTATACGTGGCGTCCCCACCTTTGCCAAGCCGGCGGCTGCACCGGAAGCGCTTCGGCCGGATTTTCTCACGAAAAAGTGACAGGGGCGTGGTTCAGGGCTTGCACCGGGCGGTACGTCATCCGAATGCCCGATATGAGCCGGGGGCGGGCGCCGGGCCCGCCGTGGTGACAGACCTGCAGGATGGAGGAGTGACGGAGGTCAGGTATAGCAGAGGTCATTGTTAATGAGGGCATGGCTGCTCTTAGCGAACGGCGCACGTGTAGCCGCGGATCTGGACGCGTTGCGCGTCCCGTCAGCCCGGGCGCGCCGGCGGACAGGGGCGCACCCGTGAAGGGTGCGGCTACATCACTCTTGGCAACGACGCCTTCAAGGTCTATGACCCCTGCTATACCCTGTTTCAATACCTAAAAGGTGCGATTAAAAGCTGAATTCAACGGTGGCTCGTTGAATTCAACGATTCGTTTCAATACCTAAAAGGTGCGATTAAAAGATCTCGGGTAAGAAGTTCATGGTCGAGGCAGCACCGTTTCAATACCTAAAAGGTGCGATTAAAAGCTGCTCTTGGGTTTTGCCGCTTCCACCACCGCCTCTGGTTTCAATACCTAAAAGGTGCGATTAAAAGGCCCGCGTGCTCATGTTCTTGTACGGGCTCCGCTTGAGTTTCAATACCTAAAAGGTGCGATTAAAAGCTGCGTGAGGCGGCCCTGCTGGCAGGGCACACGCAGGTTTCAATACCTAAAAGGTGCGATTAAAAGGCCCATCCAGCAGGTCACCCTCGCCAACCCCCTCTGTTTCAATACCTAAAAGGTGCGATTAAAAGGGCTACAGCGGCACCATCACCAGCGTCATCCTCACCGTTTCAATACCTAAAAGGTGCGATTAAAAGATCCTGCTGACCCTGGCCGAACCCCATGCGGTTCATGTTTCAATACCTAAAAGGTGCGATTAAAAGGGCTACAGCGGCACCATCACCAGCGTCATCCTCACCGTTTCAATACCTAAAAGGTGCGATTAAAAGGGACTCGGAGGAACCAACCTGTCTTCAGCAATAGAAGGTTTCAATACCTAAAAGGTGCGATTAAAAGGCCCTCCTTGGCCTCCTGCGCCATCTGGAGGCACGTCATCGTTTCAATACCTAAAAGGTGCGATTAAAAGTGTGCTCGGGGTCGGCGTGCGTGCCGTCGTACACGGTTTCAATACCTAAAAGGTGCGATTAAAAGTCAAGCGGGCCCGTCTGATCGCAGAAAAGGCCGACGTGGTTTCAATACCTAAAAGGTGCGATTAAAAGTCCGCCCCCCGACTTTGCTCCCCCCCCTTTTTTTTATCGTTTCAATACCTAAAAGGTGCGATTAAAAGCATCCCACTCGACGCCATCACCGATTCGCCGTATCAAACAGTTTCAATACCTAAAAGGTGCGATTAAAAGGAGGCCGTCGCGGGCGCCGAGGCTCATGTATTCGAGTTTCAATACCTAAAAGGTGCGATTAAAAGGAAGCTCTATGAACCCGGCAACGATCTCTTCCTCCCTGTTTCAATACCTAAAAGGTGCGATTAAAAGCCGTCCAGGACTACCGCGCCGCCGCCCGCTACGAGAGTTTCAATACCTAAAAGGTGCGATTAAAAGTCTCCAGATTCTGCCGTGCTCACCACCTTGTCCCAGGGTTTCAATACCTAAAAGGTGCGATTAAAAGTTGCCAGATACCAGAACAGGCAGGTGCGCGCCACACGTTTCAATACCTAAAAGGTGCGATTAAAAGTTGAGCAGAGGGTGGTGGCGCTACCCCGCAACATGCGTTTCAATACCTAAAAGGTGCGATTAAAAGCGGATAACGTGTCCCAGCGCCTCGTCGAACTGCTGCCGTTTCAATACCTAAAAGGTGCGATTAAAAGCTGGCGCGCCGCGCCAACGACATTTTCAACCAGGAGTGTTTCAATACCTAAAAGGTGCGATTAAAAGCCCCGGCGTCCGCGTTGGTGCGGATCTGGTACGCCAGTTTCAATACCTAAAAGGTGCGATTAAAAGCGGCCTGGCTGCGTGCCGGGCTAGGGCGTGCCGAGGAGTTTCAATACCTAAAAGGTGCGATTAAAAGTGCTGGCGGCCGCCCTGGAGGACTCGGGACTGTTCTGTTTCAATACCTAAAAGGTGCGATTAAAAGCCGATGTACACGTCAAAATCCGTGCTCGCGTAGACCAGGTTTCAATACCTAAAAGGTGCGATTAAAAGCTGCAAGAGGCCATGCAGCGCGATGACGCCACGCTGGGTTTCAATACCTAAAAGGTGCGATTAAAAGTGTGAGACGGGTATGACCGAGGAGGAGGCCGAGGAAGCGTTTCAATACCTAAAAGGTGCGATTAAAAGTGTGAGACGGGTATGACCGAGGAGGAGGCCGAGGAAGCGTTTCAATACCTAAAAGGTGCGATTAAAAGCTACTGCCGGCCTCGTCGAGCAGGTTGTCTACGCCCTGTTTCAATACCTAAAAGGTGCGATTAAAAGGCGTCCCGCGCATCCTGCCCGTACGCCCCCGTGTCGTGTTTCAATACCTAAAAGGTGCGATTAAAAGCAGCACCTCGGCACAGCTCATCGTCCCTGTCTGCGTCCGTTTCAATACCTAAAAGGTGCGATTAAAAGACGTGCGCCGTACCCGTAGCGTCCGAGATGCGGCCTAGTTTCAATACCTAAAAGGTGCGATTAAAAGCTGGGACCGGTTCGAGCCGGGCTCCCTGGGCGAGATCGTGTTTCAATACCTAAAAGGTGCGATTAAAAGCCACCTACATCGACGCGGGCGGCGTCGTGAAGACGGTGGCCTCGTTTCAATACCTAAAAGGTGCGATTAAAAGCCCACGGCGTGCGCCTACCGCGACGCCCGCCTCCTCGTTTCAATACCTAAAAGGTGCGATTAAAAGGGCGTCCCGTGGCGCAGGGGGCTGCCCAGGTTGAACGTTTCAATACCTAAAAGGTGCGATTAAAAGCCGCAACACCGACCCTGCCAGCCCGCTCGTCGCTATGTTTCAATACCTAAAAGGTGCGATTAAAAGTCGCCTGCGCCCCTCCTCGACGCGCACCATGTAACGTTTCAATACCTAAAAGGTGCGATTAAAAGGTTCGTGGCGGCCTGCGCATCCTGGCTGCGCCGCCCGTTTCAATACCTAAAAGGTGCGATTAAAAGCGTCGTTGGCGACGCGGTAGATGGTGTACTTCGAGAGTTTCAATACCTAAAAGGTGCGATTAAAAGCCGGCGGCGAGGCCCCGCCCGAGCAGGGCGGCGTCGTTTCAATACCTAAAAGGTGCGATTAAAAGTCTCAGTTTGGTACGAACGAATGTGACGTCAGCCAGCCGTGTTTCAATACCTAAAAGGTGCGATTAAAAGCCTCGACGACCGCCTGAGGCGATCCACCGGAGGGTAGTTTCAATACCTAAAAGGTGCGATTAAAAGCCCCGTCACGGACCACATGCTGCCCCACGAGACGGGTTTCAATACCTAAAAGGTGCGATTAAAAGCTCCTGCCCCGCGTCAGCATCACTCCCGAGTTTTTCGTTTCAATACCTAAAAGGTGCGATTAAAAGCCGAGGGCACGATCTCCCTGGCCCAGCCATTCACGCGTTTCAATACCTAAAAGGTGCGATTAAAAGCGGTCTCCGCGATGGCCTCGGCATCCTCGCGGGCCCGCGTTTCAATACCTAAAAGGTGCGATTAAAAGCGCATCGCCCGGCTGCACGCCCGCATCGCCAACATCGTTTCAATACCTAAAAGGTGCGATTAAAAGAGGAGCCACAGGCCGGAGAGGCGTACCGGCGATCCCGGTTTCAATACCTAAAAGGTGCGATTAAAAGGCGGCATCGCGGACTACATCCGCCGCGTCACGCACAGTTTCAATACCTAAAAGGTGCGATTAAAAGGGGTCAGGACCGGCCCGTGGGGGACATCGACACGCAGGCGTTTCAATACCTAAAAGGTGCGATTAAAAGACGGGCGGCCCACGTTTTTCAAGAGCTGGGTTCCCGTTTCAATACCTAAAAGGTGCGATTAAAAGTCGACGAGGGCGTCGATGACGGCGAGGGCCTGCCCCGGTTTCAATACCTAAAAGGTGCGATTAAAAGCTCGAGCTGTGGGACGAGGAGCATGAGATCATCACCGTTTCAATACCTAAAAGGTGCGATTAAAAGTCGCATGGTCGTCCGGCACAAGAGCGAAACCCTGGAAAGTTTCAATACCTAAAAGGTGCGATTAAAAGTGGCGACGACGAGGCCGACGACCTCGTCCGCGTCATCGGTTTCAATACCTAAAAGGTGCGATTAAAAGTCCGCGGTTCAAAGAGCAAAAACACGCCTCTTGATGAAAATAGGCGGCTTTTGGTACAATGTCAAGGTATCTGTCGTCGTCGGCCTCCGGTTATCCGAAAATCCCGGGACTCCGACGACTCTTTCCAAGTATTTGTTTGTAAAACACTTGGATTGAGGGGCATGCCCGAGATTCCTTCCTTGAGGCATTAATCCTCAAGCCGTGGCCCGGTGGACGACGACCCTGTTTTTAGTGTATCTTTAATAAAAACAGAATACTGAATGCCATATTACATTGCCGTCTACGACATTAACGTACGACGTGTCGCCAAGATGCTCAAGCTTTTCCGGCGCTATCTGACCTGGGTGCAGCGCTCTGTCTTCGAAGGCGAGTTGACCGAAGCCCAGTTCCGTCGCTTGCAGCATGAAGTCAGGCGGCTCATGAATCCCGAAGAAGACGTGGTCATTTTCTATGAGCTGCGCGACGTGCGCTACAGCCGCCGCCTGGTGCTGGGCACCGAACAGGGCCACCGCGACCGGTTCCTCTGATCACCACCACATGTGCAGACCCTGATAGGGCTCGTTCTTCGGGTCCAGCAGGTGCCGGATCAGCTTGTAGCATTCCAGCCGGATCAGGCGCTCATAGCTGACGTGTCGCTCCAGACGGCGGTGATGAACCGTCTGGCGCAATCGTTCATCCCAGTACCGGACGAAAATCCGCCGTCCCGCTTCTTTCAGATACACCCCGCCCAGTCGCTCTTCAAAGTGCCGGGGAGTCACCTCACCGGTTTTGACCAGCCGAAAGATGGCGCGATCGACCAGGATAGGCTTGAAGATCTCGGACAGGTCCAGCGCCAGCGAAAAGCGCCGCGCGCCCGGCTCGTGCAGATAGGAGATGGTCGGATCCAGCGCCGTGCGGTGAATCTGGCGAAGGGTGGTCGTGTAGCAGAGGCTGTTGCCGAAGCTGATCAGTGCGTTGATCTCGTTGGAGGGCGGCCGCCGCTCGCGCTTTTCGAAGACAAAGGCTTCGCCGGGTCCGTCGGACAGAATCGCCGGCCAGACGCCGTAGTAGGCGTCTCGGCTGCGTCCTTCGATCCCCATCAGTTCGGAAATTTTCTCGGCGGACCTGAGCTGGGCGCGCTCCTGCTCGATGGTGGCGATGGCGGCGGAGACGGTCTCCCGGCGCGTCCCTTCCAGACGATTGACATAGTACCGCAGCACGCGCAGCAGGTTGTAGGTGGCCGCCTCCACGATGGCCCGCGCCAGATAAAGCCGCCGCTTCGTTCGCACATAGTGCAGGACCTGTTCGATACGCAGCCGCCCGCTGTGCAGGTGGTCGCGCGGGATGTAGGTGCCCGTGTAGTTGCCGTAGTAGTCGTAGAAGTGCGCCGGAATGTCGTGGCGTGCCAGAAACGTGAGCAGTTTTGAGTTCAGATCGACCTCGCCGAAGAAATACAGGCTTTCAATCTGCTCGACCGGAAAGGGGATGCGTTCGCCGCTGGGCGTGCCCGATGGCTCGCCCGTCTCGTCCTGGTCGTCCGGGATGCGCTCGCCGGCGGCTTTTTCGAAGAAGAGCGTGTTCTGTCGCCGGCGCAGGCGCCCGCTGGAGAAAATGTAGTAGGGACGCTTCATCGTTCAGGGGGCTGACATTCGCGGGGAAGCAGCGAAAGCAGCCGGGCAAAGCAGGTCAGCGTTGCCGCGACGTCGGCTGCGCAGTAGCGGCGCACGCCTTCGATCACCCGAAGCACAATTCCTCATACGCACATTTTTTGCAGAAGCGGCGGTTTTCGAGGCGAGGTGGTGGGGTGGGTAGGGCAGCCGTCTGATGCAGCTCCTGCACGAGCGTGCGCAACCGGGCTTCTTCGTCTGCGGTGAGCGTGACGGCTTCGGTGCGGCGCTGGCGGGGAAAGTTGAGCTGGCCTTCGAAGGGACGACCGTCGGGCCGCGTCACACCCCGGAGCTTGAGCAACCACAGGTAGAAGCGGAGTTGCCAGCGGTGCGCTTCGAGGCCGGAGGGACTCCGTTTCGTCTCATGGAGTACGCCGTCGCGCAGCTCGGCCCAGTCGATGCGTCCGGCCAGCCGGAGCCCTTCGTGGCCTTCCACTTCCACATTCACGTGCTGCAGCTCGTCGGCATAGGTGGTCTCGTCCAGCAGGCGTCCCAGCGCCACGGCCTCCGACTCCTGCTCCATCCAGAGCCCATGCACGGCCAGCCACGCCTTGCGCCGACAGAGCACAAAGTAGTTCACCAGCGTGCCGGTGATGGAAAGCTCAGGCATGGTCCCTTCCTTGCGCCCAGCGTCTGTTCAGATTCACAGCATAAACGATGCGGTATCATTTCTGATGTCTGGCTGTAGCCCCAGACAGGGATCGTACTTGCAGTCGGCCACCCACACCCGGTACTCCTGCAACCGCGTCACTGCATTCTGCTGACGCAGGGCATGAAAGCGTCCCTGCGAAATCGGCACGAGCAGCCCGTAGGCTTCGACATACTCCCCGCGTTCGGCTCGTCGCAAGAACGCCTCCTGGAGCTGCAGCGGAAGCACTTCGTAGCCATCAAACAGCGCATCGAACTGATCCTCCAGGTTCGGATCCGACTCAAAAGCCACCAGGTGTTCCGGACCGGCTACCGCTTCGTAGGAAGAACGGCCACGCGCCACCTCCTGTTGAAGCGACGGTACTTCGAGCTCGTACACCGCATCCAGCCATGCGCCAATCGTTGCCTCATCGATCATCTGTCCATCAAACCGTTCGAGGTGCGCCACCGTGCGACGCATCAGCGCTTCCTGGCGATACGGCCAGGTCCAGTCCATGGCTTCTGTCATCACAAAAACGGGACGCTCTTTGAAATGTCGCCGGCGGTTTACCCGCCCGAAACGCTGCACCAGCGCTTCCAGAGGGGCCGGATCGGTGTAGATCGTATCGAAATCGACATCCAGGCTCACCTCCACGACCTGTGTGGCCACCACCACGAAGCCGCCCTGACGTGGCTGTCGATCGACCCGCGCCTGCAAGACGGCCTCTCGCTGCAGCCGATCTTCGGCCGTAAATCGGCTGTGCACCAGCAGCACCGGATCGTGCTCGGGATCACAACTTTGCGGCCACGGGCTGTTCAACCGTACAGCCAGCGCTTCGGCGAGCTGCTGCGCAGCGGCTACCAGGTTGGTTACGACCAGCACGGCCTCACCCTGCTGCACACGCCGAACGATCTCGTCCAGAACGTGCCCATCCGCCAGCTTTCCTTTTTTCAGAAAAAGGCGATGGCGACAGAATTGCTTGTACAGCTGACTGTCGGCCGACTGCCAGACAACCTTCAGTTCCCGCTCCAGCAAGTCGCGCAGCCAGGAAGGCATGGTAGCCGTCATTACGGCCAGGCGCACGTCAAAATGCTGTTGCAACATAGAAAACAGTCCCAGTAGCAGCCCGAGCCGAAAGGGTTCGTAGCCGTGAATTTCATCGACGATCAGATGGGCTCCCTGGAGCATGGCCCACTGCCCTTCGTAGCCTGGCAATCGGAAAGCCGCCCGCAGTAACTGATATGGTGTGGCCAGCAAGACGGGCTGCTGATGCAAGCGCCCCAGCGCCTTGAATCGCTGCGCCTGCTGATAGGCCACCACCTGCTCGGTAACCTCGTCGCGAATCAGCTCCCGGTAAACCGCCTGGACGGCCCGGCTATGCAGCAGCGCCACATCATCCCTGTTCAGGCCATATTTATCGACGAAACGCTGATACATCGCATTCAGGCTGGCCTGGTATGGAAGCAGATAGCATACAGCGCCCCGGCGGCCTTCCTGAAGCTGACGGCGCGCCCAGAGCAATGCCGCTTCCGTTTTTCCGCTTCCGGTAGGCGCGGCCAGCAGCAGCGAGCCCACATGCTCGGCGGCCGTTTGTTGATGCGTGTACCAGCCGGATCGGCTGGACGGCAACGCCTTCGCAACGCCGTCCAGATCAGGCGCCTTCAACGGGGGAGCCTGCGCACTGGCGAGGCGATCGGCCTGCAGCATGAGGCCGCGTACAAACAGCGCCTGCCGCCGACGCTGCCATGCGTACCGGCGCTCCCTGCGTGCAGGCCGACGCTGGCTCCGAAAGTACTGGCGATAACAGGCAAGCGCCTTCCGAATACGATCCGGCCCATTGCTCAGCAACACCGGCACGTCATTGAGCAGCACGTGAAGCGAGGGCGCCTGCACGTTCAGGCGCTCTGCCGAGACTATCCCGGGCCATTCCTCAGCAGTCCAATGGGCCAGCGCCTCTAACCTTTTTTGATCCATTTCCAGCCAGCGCTCATCGATGCCGCTGTCGGCCGGATCTTCCACTTCGATGTACTGGCGGGCCAGCACCGGGTAATCCCGATGGTGGGCGGCCACGGCGGCCACCGCCAGCGGATAGCGCAGGTCGTCTGCCGGCAAGAGCCAGTCCAGAAACGCCAGCGAGAGCATCTCGTGGCGGTAGTTCCATTTTTCTCCGCTCTGGAGCATTTCCTGGAATCCCCGGGCAGCCTTGCCGAAATCGTGCACCCAGGCGGCGGCAAACAGCGCGTCCCAGAGGCCGGGCAGTTCCAGCTTCTCCTCCAGATCGGGCATGCGCTCGCGCAGCTGCCGCAACCGCGCCACCACCTGCCGGGTATGGGCCGGGAGCGACTCCCCGCCCCGGGCTGCGCTTTTCGCCAGCAGGTCTTCCGCTTCCATACAGCTTAACGGAACGCGTGGAAATAGAGCAAATGCGGTTCGTTTGAACCTGGCGCTTCTGTCCAGCACGGTTCCGGCGCGTCCGACTCCAGATGGACCGGTGCATCCAGTGCCAGAAACCAGTCCCACGCCACCTGATGCCGGCTTCTCGGGGTAATGAAGCGCGGCATATAGAAAGCAGGAGCCAGCGGTGCCTTTTCCCGAAAGCTTACCGGAAGCAGTCCGGGCACCAGCCATCCTCTACGCGCGGCGTGCAGCCTCACTCGTTCGACCCGTCGTACGCTGACCAGCTCCTGAGAGCGGCCCAGCGTCAGGATATAGCAGGGGTTGCGAAATGCCCGGTAAAGTGCCTCCAGTTCGTCCCCGGTCACGTACAGCGTAAGTCGAGGATGCACCAGCCACTCACGCGGAAGAATGTTGCTTGTCGCTTCCAGATTCTTCCGGGCGGCTTCGCCACGCGTGGCCGTATTGGGTTGAACAAACCAGATTGTCTCCACATCGTCCACCCGATGACGCGCGCACTCAAACCGGTAGGCAAACTGTAGTGCCTCCGGATCCGGGAAACGCCCCAGCGCCGCGCTGATCAGGCCGTAGATCGTAGAGGGCGGCGGCATGGGGTAGGTGGGCTGGCGGCCGATCAGAAAATGCGGATGGCGAAACGACGCGACCGGACCCGCCAGATCAACTTTGACCGCTTCCAGGCGAGCTTCGTTCATGCCAGCCATTCCGGATGACGTTCCAGTTCTTCAGCAAGCCGCGCAAAAACCCGGCGGGGATGTCCCAGTACCACGCCATGGGGATAGGCCTGCTGTAGCGTCTCCAGGTTCTGTTCCAGCTCCTGACGCCCCTCCGACGCATACCCTTCCACCCAGCCGATGTACAGCGGCGACAGAATCTGGTCGCCCCAGACCTCACCGATTTCCTGAAAAGCCTCCAGTACGGGCCGCGCCAGTCCCTGGCGATCTCCGTCGATCGTGTAGTAGAACGGATTGTTACCGCCCCGCACGACGGCCATGATCACCACCACCGGATTCACATCCGTGTAGTGCAACGCATGCTTGGCGCCCCCGTCCACCACCGGCATGGCCGAAAGCAATGCGCGAATACGCTGCAGACGCACTTCGTCCGGAAGCCGATAGGCCCGGTTGGCCTCATCGTGCGCCAGGCCTCGCGTCTCGGCCAGCTGGCGCCGCACCTCATCCAGATTCAAAAAGCCGGTGCGGTTTTCGTAGGTGAACACGCCGATTTGCCCGAGGTCGATGGAAAACATACCCTTGAGCGACGTGCGATAGAACTGGTGTTCGTGCGGGACCGGATCGCCCTCATGACGGCTCATGGTCCCGAAATCCTGCACGAGCTCATCGCTTATGGCCACCAGCGTCCCTACCCGGAAGGGCGAAACGCGCGTCACCGTCTCTTTCGTCTCGGTGGCGTCTGCGAAGGCCGCCCGACTGTCCGCGGCTTCCACACTTTTGCCCGGCGCACGCATGTAGCCAAACACGTCGTCGTCGGCATACTCGATGGGATTCGCGTCCGTGTAGGCCACCTTTTTCTCCCGGAAGATGGGCGCGACGGTCCATCCCTCAGGTTGCAGTTGTTCCAGCGTACGCCGCAGCCAGTAGCGGTAGGCCTGGGCCGACACGTACGGATAGCTCCGGCCGTTAATGCGAAGCGCTTTGACCACCACAGCGTTTTCTGTGGTGTTTCCGGGCTGCATACCCGCGTTGTTCAGCGCCGAGGCCGGCGCGTGAATCACCTGGATCCCAGCAATGAATGCCATGGCACTTACCTGTTTTGGTTACGCTTCTTCTGTTTCTTCGTCGGGGATCTCTTCCAGCAACTCGGGTGCTCCCGCGAAAAATCCGGCCTGATGCAACTGCTCCAGCACGCGAATGCGAACCAGATCGCGCACCAGACGCCAGTCGGTCCGCGGAAAGCCCTCGCCTTCCTCGAACAGAAGCAGGTAGTCGTCGAAGGTGAGCAACAGCTGGTTGGTCCGGCGCAGCCGCTCCCGGATTGCCCGGATCAAAAGCGCCCGAAAAGCGCCATAGGCGTCGGTTCCGGAGACCAGCCCCATCAGTTGCCGGTACAGCCGGCGATCGTTGTTCGCCTGAATCTCGTGGGCCAGCTCGTCGGCCAGTCGGCGGATGGTTTCGATACGTTCCGGTGTCATCGCAGGCATCAGTTCGGTTAAAAACAGTTCAACCAGTGGCCAGATGTCGGTGTCTTCCGTGCGAAAGTCCTGACGTTGCCCTGTTCGGTTCAGGGCAAAACGTAGAAAGATGCGCCGGATAAAACCGGCGGCTTCGTCCGGCAACGCCGGCAACAGCTCGTACACGTCGTTGCGGGCCTGCAGGCGTTCGTCATCGGAAAGCGGCGCGCCCTGCTTTTTCCTGCCCTGCGGGATCGCCTGCTCATAGGCACCATCTCTGGGACGGCGCCAGAACGCCTGCACCAGCGCTTTCCATCGGGGGCGATGCGCTGCAGCTTCGGCCCGGGCCAGAAAGCGATTGACCAGCGGACGCACTGTGTAGATGTCCACAGATGGGCCATTACCGCTGTTGGAAAGATGGTACAGGGTGACCCCGGAGAGACGATCCGTAGCAGCAAAACGGTGAGCTCCGGCTGGCCCGAACACTTCTTCCAGGGCTTCCAGCAGACGCGTACGGGGCGCTTTACGATCTTTCCAGGCACCACCCGCCCGCAGCAGCGCCAGTTCTCGGTCCAGCGTTTCTTTCCAGTATTCGCACAGATCGAGCAGCAACTCCGGATCGTCGGCGCCCACGATCATGGCGCGTCCACTGACGATCGGAGCGACGCGCGGAAGCGACAGCACACATCCCAGCGCCAGTGCCGAAAGCGGAAGTTCGGAGCGACCGTTTGGATAGAAGTTGAGCTGCTGCTGCCCCATCAGCATCGGGAAAAGATCCCGGGCGGCCCGAACTACGGCGGGCCTCTCCGGGAAGAATGTGCAGGGTTCAGGAAGCAAGGGATCGGCTTTTCTAGCACTGTCAAATGTATTGCGGATTTTCTGCGCTCGTTCTTCTGGTTTTTTGGACCACGAAGGATTGTCAAATGCATTCAGCGTAAACAGAATAGAGCACGGCTTCTGTAAAAGTTTGTCCAGATAGTCCCGCTCCAGCTCGTCCATCCATTGCACCCACTGATCCTGCGTGACCTCTTCGGGTCGGTCGTTGCCGGTCGCCAGCACGACGGCGGCCACGCCCATGTCGATCAGCGCGTGACCGGTCCAGCGGAGTCCTACGGATGTTGTTTCGTGTGCCATGACGCTCTTTCAGGCTTGCATTTGCCGGGAAACCCGGGATTGCCGTCGATCCATCCGATCCAGCGGCTCGCCCAGGGCACCGAAGCCGCAGCCGGTGAGCTCGCCCGCGCCCACCAGCCAGGCAAACTGCACGGCCTCGGGCGGTCCTTCGACGATCACCGGACACAGGCTGCCCCGGTGGTCGATCCCCTTGATGCGCACAAGCTTGGTCTTGGCCCCGCGGTAGCGCCGATCGAAACGCATGGTGGCCTGCGGCGCCAGATGGCCCAGCCCGGCCGCCACCAGCTTGCGACGCAGCACGCGCGTGAGCACCTCGTCGGCCGCCTCGTCCTCCCAGGTCAGGTAGTCCCGCCCGCCGTCGGCGCGCACGCGCCGCGCCACGACCGGACTCTCCACGCGAAACACGGCCCGCTGGCCGAACGACGGCACCGGTAGCGTCTGCACGCTGGCCACGGCCATCCCGGCGATCACGGTCGGGTCCCGGAAAATTCCCCGCACCAGCCGCTCCACCGGCTCGCCCTCGTAGAAACTGAGCGTCCAGAACGCTCCCTTCGGGAAGTGCAGTCCGCCTCTCCCCATGCGTCCCCCCTGCAGCCAGCCAAAGCTGTAGAGACTCAGGCTATCGTGCCAGTCGTTCTGTCCCAGCCAGCGGTGCAACACGCCCGCCAGCCGGTAGGGATAGGTGAACGGCACCGGCTCACAGGACGGCGTCAACAGCAGTCGTAAACGCATGGGCTCCTCCGTTCAGTGGGTTTTCGCGTCGCGTAAGGGTGAAGGTTGATCGTACACCCCGACACCGTAGCGTTCGGCCATGCGCCGGGCCTCGCTGGCGATGCGATGACGCAGCACGGGCGGGCCGATCACCTCGCATTCGGCTCCGTAGCTGAGCACCCAGCGGGCCACGTCGGCGAGCCCGGTCACCTGCAGGTGCACGTCCAGCGATCCGTCCGGACGCTCCACGAGCACCTGGCTCGGATGCCACTGCTCCTCCCGGATCCAGCGGGCCTGATAGGGCGAAAAGCGCAGGTGGACGGCATAGGTGCGTTCGTCCCGGTGCATGCCGAAGGCCGGCCCCAGGTAGGCCTCCAGGTCGAAGTCCGGCCGCCGCGCGAAGGTCCCCTGGCGCAACTCCAGATGCCGGATGCGGTCGATACGAAAGTCGCGCATGGCCTGCCGCAGCCGACAGTAGGCCACCAGGTACCAGCGGCTCTGGTGCGCTACGAGGGCATAGGGCTCCACGTCGCGCTCGGTCAGCGCGTCCGCGTAGTTGGCATAGTAGTGCAAGTGCACCACGCGCTGCTCGGCCGCCGCCCGACGCAATTCGTCCAGATAGCGCAGCGGGGTGCGCGGCCGCGGTCCCATCTCGAAGCGCAGCGTACGCGTGAGCGTGTCGGGATCGACGTGAATGGGCTCGGGCAGATGCGCCGCCAGTCGCTCGACGGCCGCCTCCAGCAGGGCGGCGTCCGGCGTATCGCCAAAGGCCTCCAGCGCCAGCCGGGCCACCAGAAACGCCGCCAGCTCGGCCCGATCCAGCGCAATCAGCGGCAGGTTTTCGGTGAAAGGCTCCTCCAGGTAATACGTCTGGCGACGGCGATCATAGGCCACCGGCACGCCCAGCCGACACAGGTACTCGATGTCGCTGGCGATCGTGCGCCGGGACACCTCGAAGTGCCGGGCCGCCCGCGTGGTGGTCAGTGGACGGCCGCTGCGCAGCCACTCCAGCAGCCGCTGCAACCGCAGAATCTGCGGCCCGCGAAGCGAACGGCCTCCGGTTGCTCGTTCAGCCATGCATCCGGTGGGTCATGCAGAGGAACGACGCTAAAATATTATAGACACCGTGCAGTATAGCTTCATAACCTCTGTAGGGAAAAAATTTTTTAGCTAAGCATGATGAAACGAACTGGTGGTATAGCGGAGATCAATGCTATTGAAGGTGTCGTTGTGCAGCGCGATGTAGCCGCACCCTTCACGGGTGCGCCCCTTGGCCCGCAGGAGAGCTTGGGCTGACGGGACGCGCAACGCGTCCAGATCCGCGGCTACGCGATGGGTTCGATTCGCTAAGGGCAGCCATGCCCTCAATAACCATGACCTCTGCTATATAGCGCGGGTCGAACTCTTTGTGGGCGCGCTCTGCCCGGAGGCCGGATTGACGGGACACAAAGGCCGTAAGGGCCGTGTAGCACGGCCTACGTGGCCAAACCCGCGGCTACGTGGCGGGGACGGACCGCTATCGATCCCACTTGCGGCCACCACACCATCACATACAGGGGGAGCGGCAGGTTGGCCCCGGGTGGTTCATGCACGAGGGGCGTGGTTCAGGATGACGGGCTGTTTTCAGGAGGGACCCTGCCAGGGCCGGTGGGAGCGGGCGGATGCGTGGATGCCGTGCAGAAACCAGGCGATGCTGTTTGCCATTGATAGATCACATCGGGCCGTTGGCCCCTCCGGTTGACCGACCACCGCTGTGAGCGCGTGCCGGGCGTGGAAAAAGGCGTCCCCGTGTACCCACCTGGCCCCGGGGTGCTATTTTGGTGTGTTCAGAAACGAACGGAGCAGGTATGCGCGGTGTGACAGGGTTGCTGATCGGCCTGCTGCTGGCCGCACCGGTGACCGGCCAGCCCGACCGGCTCTACTGGGTCGATGCCGGTACGGATGTGATTCAGCGGGCCGATCTGGAGGGGGTGAACCGGGAGTCCGTGGTTGTCTTTCCCGGCGGGCGCAGCGGGGTCATCCCCTTCGCGCTGGATTCCCGGGCCGGCCGGCTCTACTGGATCGACCCCGCCACACACACCCTGCACCGGGCCCGTCTCGACGGCACACAGCCCGAGACCCTCATCCACGGCGGCCTCTCCGACGCCGTCGACCTCGTGGTGGACGGGCCGGGCGGCCGGCTCTACTGGTCCGCCGGCGATGCGATTCACCGCGCGGCGCTCGACGGGACCGGCGCCGAAATCTTTCTCCGCTTTCATCCCGACCGGATCGGTCCCCTCGCGCTCGATCCGGTGCGCGGCCAGCTCTACTGGGTGCGCACCCGCGAAGAAAACGCTGTCGTCGACGTGCGGGTCCAGCGGGCCAACCTGGACGGTACGGGGGTGGAGGATGTGCTGCCGGCGGGGCTGCTCAACCCGACGGCCCTGGTGGTGGACGCGGTGAACGGCTGGCTCTACTGGGCGGACCTTGGGGCGGCAGGACGGGGCACCATCCGGCGGGCCCGTCTCGACGGCACGAACGTGGAAACCCTCGTGCCGGAGACGGCCTTCATCGCGCCGTGGGGGCTGGCGCTCGATGTCCCGCGCGGCCGGCTCTACTGGTCCGACAACGGCGGCAGCGCCGGCGCCATCCGTCGCGCCGGCCTGGCCGGCGGTAGCGCCGTCGAGACGGTCATCTCCCTGGGCCTGCTTTTCCCGACCCGCCTCGCCCTCGACGTGCACGAGGGGGCTACGGGCCGCGAGGAGGCGTCCGTAGCCGGGCCGCCGGTCCCGCTGTCGGCACCCCACCCCAATCCCTTCGGGACGACGACCCGCTTCGCGCTGACGCCGCCGCGAACCGGATACGTGACGCTCGACGTCTTCGACGGGCTCGGCCGGCACGTGGGGCGGCTGTTCGCCGGTGCCCTGCCGGCGGGAACGGCCCGTTCCTTCACCTTCGACGCCGCCTCCCTGCCGCCGGGGCTCTATACGATCCGGGCGACGGGACCGGGCTATCAGGCAAGCCGCCGCGTCGTGCGGGTGCGCTGACGCGCTACGGCCGCGTGCCGGGGGCGGTGAGCCGCTCCATGTGCTGCGGGACGAGGTTGAGTTGAGCCTCCCCCGGATAAATCCGGGAGATTCCTGCTTCGTCTCGACGCGTACGCGTCGAGGACAGTAGCCCTGCCGATGTTCAGCAAAGGTTGGCGATATACGATCGCCTGTACACCGTCTCCACAGGCTGATACGGTCGCTCCGACCGCCAGCATAAGGCCGCGTGACGCGGCCGGGCGCGTCCAATTTGCCTGTGCCAGCCCCAACCGCTTTTTGTGTAAGAGGGCCGGAGGGAGCGGGAATGAAGCGCTTTTATTTTTCAATTTTCTTGCCGGACAAAAGCCGTTATGCCTAAATTTCCGCCCGGACCTCACAGGACCTGTACGTGCGAATGGCTCGAGACCGGGTTACGATTGCAGACGTGGCACACCGGGCCGGGGTGTCGGTCGGGACGGTTTCGGCGGTGTTGAACAACCGCCCGACGGTCCGGGAGCGCACGCGGCGACGCGTGCTGGCCGCCATCGACGAACTCGGATATCAGCCCTCGCCGTCGGCGCGGGCGCTGGCCGCCACACAGGGGGACGGCAACGTGTTCGAGCGGGCCATCGGGCTGATCATCAAGGAGGTGGACAACCCGTTCTACGCCGAGGTGGTCATCGGCGCGCAGGAATACCTTGCCGCCCGCGGGTACCTCTCGTTCGTGTGCACGTCGGAAGGGAGCTACGAGAAAGAGGGCGAGCTGCTGAAGGCCTTCCGTAACCGGTTCGTGCAGGGGGCCGTCATCGCCCCGATCCTGGATGCCCGGGCCGACCTGTCCCACCTGTTCATGCTGCGACGCGCCGAGTACCCGTTCGTGTTGCTGGAAGCCGTGCAGGGCCTGCCGGTGAACGTCGTCAGCGTCGACAACGTCAGGGCCGCACAGAGGGCCGCCGCCTACCTGCTTCAGGGCGGGCACGAGCGGATCGTGCATTTCGCCGGACCGCCCTACACGCAGCACACGCGGGACCGCATCCTGGGTACGGAAAAAGCCTTCAGCCAGTCCCACCTTCGCTTCACGGACGACGTCATCATTCCGGCCGGGGCACACCTGCACGACGGGTACGAGGCGGCCATGAAGTACTTCGGGGCGCGCCGGCGCCTGCGACCCACCGGCGTCACTTGCTTCAACGACCTGGTGGCAATGGGGGTGCTGCGGGCGTTGCACGAACTGGGCATCCGTGTGCCCGACGAGGTATCCGTCGTCGGTTTCGACGACATCCCCCAGGCGGCCTATCTGTCCACCCCGCTGACGACCGTGCGTGTGCCCAAACGCGAGATGGGCGAGCGGGCCGCCGCGCTCCTGCTGGCGTGGATCGAGGCCCGGGATAAGGGAACGGCCGGTGCTCCCCGCCATATCGTGCTGGAAGCCGAGCTGGTCGAACGTGCTTCGACCCGCACGTGGTAGGACCGGCACCGGCCGGCACGGCTATTCCTTTCAACCTCACGGTGCTCCCGGCTGGCGGGATCTCTTCACATCCCTCTCCGCAAAGCGGGTATGCTGAACGGGGCCCGAAGGGCGAAGGCGAGGCCTCTGCCGCTCGTCTGGTGCGCCGATATCCCTGCATTTCCGGTCTGGTTGAAGTATTTCATCGTTTCATGGCCGGGCTCGTTTCATCGGGGGCGGGGCGCTGCCTGGCGCTTCTGCTTTCTCTGGCAGGTGAGGGAGCCATCAGGTCCGGCTTCCATTTTTTTTTGCCGGGAGGTAGATTTTAAGATAAAGTCATATTATGATTGACACACCCGCCCCGGGATTTTATTTTGAGCAAGAATGAAATTTGAACCGCTTCATTCTTGTCGGTTACGTGGAATCCCTCGTAACGGGTGGTGAAGGATCGAGCGGGCGTGCAACGATCCCGGTTTTCGCCAGCAACACAGGCAAGACGAGCACCATGATGATGAGACGGCTGTTCAGGCGGATCGCGCTGGTGGGGGTGCTGGGGACCCTGGCCGGTGCCGCGGTCGGTGCGGAGACGACCGGCAAGATCGCCGGGGTCGTCACCGAGGCCGCCACCGGGCAGCCCCTGCCGGGGGTGCAGATCGTCATCGAGGAGACCGGCCAGGGCACGGTCACCAACCTCGACGGCTACTACATGATCCTCAACGTTCGGCCCGGCACCTACACGCTGGTCTTCAAATACATCGGGTATGCCGACGTGCGGGTGACGAACGTGCAGGTGGAGCCGGACAAGACGACCACGCTCGACGTGCGGATGGAGGAGACGGTGATCGAGGGCGAGGAGGTCGTCGTGGTGGCGGAACGGCCCATCGTGCAGATGGACCGGACCACAACCACCGCGTTTGTGGGCGAGGAAGAGCTGGAAGCCCTGCCGGTGACCAACCTGGGGGAGGTGATCAACCAGCAGGCGGGCGTCGTCGACGGGCACTTCCGGGGCGGTCGCCTGGGCGAGGTCGCCTACCTGATCAACGGCGTGCCGATCAACAACCCCTACACCAACAGCGCGGCGCTGGAGGTGGAGAAAAACATGGTTTCGGCCCTGGAGGTCATCAGCGGGGTCTTCAACGCCGAGTACGGCCAGGCCATGTCCGGGGTGGTGAACATCGTCACGAAAGGGGTGCCGCGCCGGTGGACCGGTTCGTTCGCGGTCGAGACGGGAGGGGTGGTCAGCAGCCGCGAGCTGGAATTCGTGCGGCGCCTGGCCGCTCCCGGCGCGGGCCTGCGCTATGATGACTTCACGTCGGAAACGGTTTCCTACACCGAGGCGGCCCGGTTCCCGGGCCAGCAGGACCTGCAGCTTTCGCTGGGCGGGCCCCTCTGGCGCGACCGGCTGGGCCTGCGCGTTACCGGGCGCTATCTCTACTCCGAGGGCCACGTGATCGGGCGCCGGCTCTTCATGCCGTCGGACTCGTCGCAGAACCTGAGCGCCGGCAACCCCGAGACCTGGCTCATCGAATCCACCGGGGACCAGGCGTTCGTGCCCTCGCACATGCGGCGCTACTCGTTCAACGGCGCCCTGACCTACCAGCTCCTTCCCGGCGTGCGCCTCGAGTACAACCTGGTCTGGCAGGACGCCACCGGGCGCAACATCACCCACCAGCAAAAATACGTGCCCGACGGCATCAACCGCTGGTACAACAGCAGCCAGCTGCACCTGTTCAGCGTACGCCTGACGCCCAGCGCACGGTCGTTCGCCAACCTCAACTACAGCTACCTGCGCGACCGGGGCGCCTCGCGCCTGTACGACGTGCCGGAGGACTTCACGGAGACAGGCCTGCTGGACCGGCGCTACGTCTCTTCCCGGCTCAGCTCGCTCGAGGGCGGCAATGCCTTCGACGTGGGCGGCAACGACCTTTTCAATGCCCGCGACCGGACCGTCACCCACACCTTCCTGGCCGACTACACGAACCAGATCAGCCGGGTCCACCAGATCAAGGCCGGCTTCTCGGCCCGGCTGCACCGGATCGACAACGGCAGCTACGGCATCGAGGTCAGCTCGCGCACGGGCTGGCTGCCCATGCCTTCGCCGGAACCCTTCGCCCGGGACACCCTGCGGGCCCGCCCCTACGAGCTGGCCGCCTACGTCCAGGACAAGATGGAATTCAAAAACCTGATCGTAAATGCCGGCCTCCGGTTCGATTATTTCGACCCCGACTATGAGATCCCTCTCGACTGGACGCAGGCCAACCAGCGCTACATTCCCGTCATCGATGCGGACGGGCAGGCGACGGGCGACTCGCTCTACAACCGCCGCCCGGCGCGCGCCCGCTACCAGATCAGCCCGCGTCTCGGGATCGCCTTCCCCATCTCCGCCACCGGCGTCATCCGCTTCTCGGCCGGGCTGTTCTTCCAGGTGCCGCAGTTGAGCATCCTCTACACGAACCCCGAGTACGAGGTCAACCCGGCCGATGCCAGCACCTACTTCGGCAACCCCGCGCTGAACCCCGAACGCACCCTGCACTTCGAGGTGGGCCTGCAGCAGGGACTCACCGAAGACCTGGGCGTGGAGCTGACCCTCTTTGCCAAGGATATCCGGAACCTGACGGGGGTGGAGATCCAGCGCGACGTGCGCACGACCACCAACTTCGTCCGCTACATCAACCGGGACGTGGGCGCTACCCGGGGCATCACGTTCTCCCTCTACCAGCGCCCGGGCGGGCCCGTCACCTGGGACCTCGACTACACGCTGCAGTTCGCCGGGGGCACCTCGTCGGATCCGGACGAGGCCTTCCAGCGCTACCAGAGCGGCGAGGAGGCCATCCTGTCGCTGGTGCGGCTGGACTGGGACCGGCGGCACGTGCTCAACGCCAGCATCACGGTCCATCCCGGCAAGGCCCTTTCCCTGACACTCTTCGGGCGGTATCAGACCGGCACCCCGTACACCACCATCCGCCGCTTCATCCGTTCCTACATCAAAAACAACGCGGATCGTCCCAGCGGCTTCATCACGGACCTGCGCCTCTACCTGCGCCCCCCGGTGCTCGACGAACGGCTGCGGCTGATCCTGCAGGTGGACAACCTCTTCGACGCCATGATTCACTACGGCGTCTACGAAGATACCGGCCGGGGCGACGAGTCGGTCACCAAAGAACAGTTCGAACGCACGGGAACGCAGCCGGGCGGGGTCAACAGCCTCGACGAGTACTTCTTCCGTCAGAGCTGGTTTTCCGCACCCCGGCAGGTCTACTTCGGGCTTCGGTATGATTTCTAGGATGTACAGCAAGGTGTTACGTGGTATGACGCGGCGCCGGCGGCGCGCCGGCCTGCTGGCCCTGATGCTCGGGTGGGCCGTGGCCGTGCAGGCCCAGGAGGGCACGACCATCCCGCCCGAATACCGGGGAACTGAGGATGCCGTGGCACGCGGCGTCCTCAACGGCAACCTGATCGAGACGAACTACCGCAACCACGGCGAGATGGCCCGCTGGAACGATATGCCCTGGGGGGTCTGGCCCAAGACGATCGGCGGGCGCCACATCGACGGCGTCGGCGTGGTGGTCGCCGGCCTGGTGCGGGGCGAGCGGGCCAAGTGGAGCCGGGCGCCCTACAACTTCTGGCCGGCCGGCACGCCGGACACGCTGCTCAACCCCGTCAGCATCCACTACCGCTCGGCCGGGACGAAGGTCAACCCCGCCGACGGCCGCGTCTGGGGCTGGCTGCCGCTCCCGGGCTTCCACAACCCCTTCCGGCGGGACCCCATCACCGGCCAGCGACAACCCGTGCCGGCCCTCAGCACCGACCCGGCTTCCTGGCCCTCGTTCTGGCCGGACAAGCTCAGCGAGCCGGACGATCCCGGGTGGGCCGGCCGGTGGAACGGCATGTTCGGCAAGGGGGTGTTCAACGCCGACCAGGAGAGCTTCTACGTGATGGACGACCTCGCCGACGGGGAGTACCTGATCGACCCGGTGACGCGCCGCCCCAACAGCGCCTACGGTATCTATTACCCGGACCCCGCCGACTCGACCCGGGGCGGCATCGGCCTGCAGGTCGGCGTGCGCCTGCTCCAGTGGGGCAACATCCTGGCCGAGGACGTGATGTTCATGATCTATCGCATCACGAACCTGGGGCAGACGCGTTTCGGCGAGGTGCTCGCCGACGTGCCCGGCCAGCCGCGGACCGGCCTCTACTTCACCCAGGTGGTGGACTATGGCCTGGGCAACGAGGAGACGGACGAGAGCGCTGCCTTCAACCCGCAGATCGACGTGGCCTACGGCTGGGATCACGACGGCATCGGCCAGCACATGACGGGCGGCACCTACCGGCTCGGCTATACGGGATTTGCCTTTCTGGAAAGCCCGGCCAACGACCACGACGCCCTCGACAACGACGAGGACGGCATCCGCGACGAGGGGCGCTTCGGCGGCCCCGGCGTCCTGATCGAAGGACAGGACGCCATCCGCGCCTACGTCGAGGCCAACTACGACCTGGCGCTCTTCGAGCAGCACTACGGCCCCCTGGAGCAGCGCCCTGCCTACCGCGCCGGCCGCTGGTGGACCGGCGACGAGGACCTGGACTGGATCGGCTTCGACGACGCCAACAACAACGGCCTCTGTGACCCCGGCGAGCTGGTCAACGACGACGTCGGCCGGGACGGCCAGCACCCCTTCGACCTGGACTACAGCGGCCCGGATACCGGCGAGTGCGACGGCATCCCCACCCCCGGCGAGCCCAACTTCGACCAGCTCGACGTCGACGAGAGCGACCAGATCGGCCTGACCGGCTTCCACCTGGGCACCCGCCCCTTCTACGAGGCCGGCGACAACCTCCGGGACGACACCTGGATGTGGGCCCGTATCCGGGAGTCCCAGTTCGCCCTGGGCCAGGAACCCCGGCAGCTGGTGGCCAACGTCGAGCCGTTCCTGAACTTCAGCTCCGGCCCCGTCGAGCTCGGTCCCAACGAAACCGACTTCTTCTCGCTCGGCTGGATCTTTGGCGAGGACGAGCAGGACTTCTTCAAAAACCGGCAGACCGTCCAGCAGATCTACAACGCCGACTACCGCTTCGCGCAGCCGCCCATCATGCCCACGCTCAAGGCCGAGGCGGGGGACGGCTACGTGGTCCTCTCCTGGGACACGCTCGCGCTGGCCAGCTTCGACCGCTTCACGCAGCAGTTCGACTTCGAGGGCTTCAAACTGTACAAGGGCACCGACCCGCTGCTCTCGGATGCCCGTGTGATCACCAACGCCAGCGGGATCCCCACCTTCTACAAACCCCTGGCCCAGTGGGACCTGGTCAACGAGCATGCGGGCAATGTGCCGGTGCTGGAGAACACCGCCTTCTACAACCTGGGGAGCAACACGGGGTTGCAGTTCAGCTACATCGACCGTGACGTCATCAACGGCAAGACCTACTACTACGCCCTGGTGGCCTACGACCACGGCTTCACGCCCGAGCCCGACTCCCTCAACCCCGATCCCCAGCCCATCGACCCGCAGGAGAACACCTTCAGCGTCAACGTGGACCAGGCCGGCAACATCCGCGGCCATACGCCCAACGTGGCCATCGTCACGCCACGGGCGCGGGCGGCGGGCTACGTCCCCGCCTCCACGAACGAAGACCTGAGCCGTCCCACCGAGGGCATCGGGACGGGGCGCATCGAGGTGACGGTGGTCAACAGCGCGGAGATCGACCCCGACGTCGTCTACCGGCTGGTCTTCTCGGACACCACCGAGGGAACGGGGGACACGTACCGCACCACCCACTATGCGCTCTGGAATGCCACCACGAACGAGGTCCTCCTGCCCCGGACGCCGCTCGTCGAATCGCCGCAGAACACCGTGGCGGTCGATGGCTTCGTGATCACGATCCACAATGACGAACGGGCCGTCGACTGGAACCGGACGGGCTGGGTGGGGCATGCCTCCGAAGAGGAGCTCTTCTCCCGCAACCCGCGCCAGCTCCCGGGCTACCAGACCAACTGGACCGTCGCGATCGAGGAGGATCAGACGAACTTCGGGGTGCCGGCGCCCCACGAATACGAAATCTGGTGGGCCGATTCCCTCTACACGACACCCAACCGGCCCTACCCCGGCCACCTGCGCCGGGTGCAGATCCCCGTGTGGTGCCGGAACGTGTCCACCGGCGCGCCCTGCGAGTTGCTCGTGCGGGACCTGAACGAGAACGGGGCCGTGGACCTGCCCGGCGATGCGCTCGTGCTGGCCGAGGTGCGTTTCAACGTGCACCGCTTCCGCTACGTGCTCACCTTCTCGGCCGCCGGGGCGGAGAGCATCGCGCCGGCCCCGGGCAATCGAATCCGGATCTCGACCTTCCGCCCCTTCTCCCGGAACGACTATTTCCAGTTCACCATGCGGCCGGGGCACGTGGACGAGGACCTGGCCCGGCAGGAACTGGACAAGATCGCCGTGGTGCCGAACCCCTACATCGCGGCGGCCGAGTGGGAGCCGCGTACCCAGATTCAGGGACGCGGGCCCCGGCGCATCCAGTTCATCCACCTGCCCGAGCGGTGCACCATCCGCATCTTCAACGTGCGGGGGGAGCTGGTCCGCCGCCTCCATCACGAGGGGACCGGCGGCGACGGGGTCGCCTGGTGGGACCTGCTGACGGAAGACGGGCAGGAAGTGGCCTACGGGATCTACCTCTACCACGTGGAGGCCCCCGGCATCGGCGAAAAGGTCGGTAAGTTCGCGATCGTCAAATAGAGGCTTTCATGCGTACGCAGCAGCGCATACCGGTGGGGCGGATCCTGTTGACGGCCCTGTTGCTGGGCGGGCTGGGGAAGGGCGCGCCCGTGCAGGGCCAGAGCCGGACCGGTACCTCGGCCGCCCCCTTCCTCATCCTCGGCACCGGCGCGCGGGGCAGTGCCCTGGGGCATGCCTACACCGCCGTCACGAGCGGGGCCGATGCCCTCTTCTGGAATCCGGCCGGGGCGGCCCGGTCCTACGACGCCGAAAACCGGGGGGCGGTCTTCTTCACCCACACGCGCTGGCTGGCCGGCATCGACTACAACGCCTTCGGGCTGGTGGTGCCCGTGACGGCCAGCGGGGTGGTGGGCCTGTCGCTGGCCCAGCTGGATTACGGCCGGATGGAGGTGCGCACCGTCGAACTGCCGGAAGGGACCGGCGAGACGTTCGGGGCCACCGACTTCGTCATCGGCCTCAGCTACGCGCAGCCGCTGACCAACACGTTCTTCCTCGGCGGCACGGCCAAGTATGTACGGCAGCAGATCTACGACATGTCCGCGCGGACGCTGGCCGTCGACGTCGGCTTCGTGCTGACGACCGGCTATCTGAACGGCCTGCGCCTGGCTGCCTCCATCATGAACTTCGGCGGTGAGATGCAGATGCGCGGCGTCAACACGCGCGTCTTCGTCGACATCGACCCTACGAACGACGGCAGCAACGATGCCCTGCCCGCCCAGCTGGAGACGCAACGCTGGGAGTTGCCCCTGTCGTTCAAGTTCGGCACGGCCTGGCCGGTGATCCAGACCGGCCAGATGCGGCTCGAACTCTACGCCGACGCGCACCAGCCGACCGACAACGGCCTCAATGCCGACGCCGGGGCCGAGCTGCGCTTCATGATGGGCGGGGCGAATCTGGACCTGCGGGCCGGCTACAAAGACCTGCCCCTGCGGAACACCTATGCCCACCTGACCCTGGGCGGGGGACTGGACCTGCAGCTGGGCACGCTCCGCTTCGGGGCCGACGTCGCCTACGTCCCGTTTGAACTCCTGGGCCACGTGACCATGCTCGACCTGCGGCTCTACTTCTGAAACAACATCTGCCCGGCTCCTCCGGGGTCGGGTCCCTGTCAGATAAGCGTCCACCAAACACAGAGAGGGGTTCCATGAACCGTAATGTTACCACCACGATGATGGCGCTGGCCCTGGTCGGCACCCTCGGTGTGACCCTGCGCGCCCTGGGGCAGCCGGTACCCCGCGTCCCCCAGATCTTCACCTTCGACGCCCTGGTCGACTTCGACAGCCTCTGGACCAGCTACGGCGCCCCGGTCAACTTCGGCTATGATCCCGACACCGTCTCCTACCCCGAAGGACGGGAATACTTCGTCTTCTTCGAGTACGGGGACGGGGACCCCGGCACGCGCGGCAAAGCCGTGCAGGTGGACTGGTCGCTCTTCACCGACCAGTCCTGGGGCGGCTCGAACGGCCTGCTCTACATCCGGCCCGATCCGGGCGTGAGCAGCCCCGAAAGCCCGGATCCCGACGCCTTCTTCAGCCAGGCCTCGCTCTGGGACCTGTCCGACTTCACCCACATCCACCTGCGTTACAAGACCCTCGTGCCCGCCAATGCGGCCGCCACCATCCGGATCAAGCTCCACGATGCAAGCGAGGGCGTCGGCACCGAGCCCAGCGCCGTGACCGAAGACTGGTACACCGAGTCGGGCGACGTCTACACCGATGCCTCGGGTGAATGGAAGGTGTGGACCGTGCCGCTCGTAGACCTCGGCCTGCCCGGCCAGACGGTCCCCGCGGGCGGGTTCTCCCGGCCCGGCTGCCAGGCCGGCGGCGACCCGCTGCAAACGTCGGGATGCTGGAGCGGCCTGCTCGGCAACGGCAAGCTGGACCTGGACAAGATCGGCTCGCTCACGATCGAGTTCACCGGGCCGCAGGCCGGCGCCGCCAACGACAGCACCCTCTTCGGCACCATCGTCTTCGACGAGCTGTACGTCTCGGGTGTGCGCTACGAACTGCTCGGCTCATTCGACGACCCCGGCGCCCTGGCCCACTGGAAAAACAGCAACGCCGGCAGCTATACCCTGGAGGCCACCACCGACACGACGCAGGGGAGCGGCGCCATCGACCTGACCTACAACCTGGTGGGCGATCAGGGCTGGGGCGGCAGCGTCGACATACAGCGGGATCTGAACGCCGGCCAGTTCTTCCCCGACATGACGGCCCGCACCCACCTGAGCCTTTTCTACAAGGTGCTCGAACCGGCCAGCGACCCGGCCAGCGTGTGGGTCAACCTCAAGCTGTTCGACTACAGCACGGGCCAGAAGGAAGAATGGCACTACAGCAACGTCGTCAATGTGCTGGACGACACGACGGGCCAGTGGCGGCGGTTGCTCCTGCCTCTCGACGGCTTCGCGATCCCGAGCTGGGTCGGCGAGCGCGGCGACGAAACACTGAACCTGGACCAGATCGGCGGCTGGCAACTCCAGGTCCAGATCTCGGAAGGGGCTTCCTCCAGCGGCCGGATCCTGTTCGACCGGCTCACCAGCTACGGGGAACGCCAGACCGACTTCACGCCGCCCGAGGCCGTGCAGGGCTTCGACGTGCTCGCAACCCAGTCCTACGAAAACCTGATCTCCTGGCAGGACGTGCCGGGCGAGAGCCGGGAGACCTATACCATCTACTTCAGTGAGGCTCCCATCGACTCCGTCTCCCAGCCGGGGGTCATCGTGGCCGCGAGCAACCTCCCGGAGGGCACGGGCATCTTCACCCACCGCCTCTTCTATCCGAACGACGACACGGAGGTCTCCTACCACTATGCCATCACCATCACGGACGAAGCGGGTAATACCTCCGTGCCGACGATGCTCCCCAGCCCGGTCACGAACCTGGCCAAAGGCCTGCCGACCATCTCCATGACACCGCCGGCCAACTTCGCGGCCGACGGCGACCTGAGCGAGTGGTCCGGCACGCCCATCCATCTGGAGCCGAACGGCGACTTCTACGGCCACGTCGCGCAGGGCTTCGAGATCAACGGCCCCGATGACCTCTCGGCCGACGTCTACCTGGCCGTCGACAACGAAGCCCTCTACGTGGCCGTGGACGTCACCGACGACGCCTACTTCCCCGTGCCCGACGGCGTCACCTCCGAGCGCTGGCTCTACGACGGCGCCGAACTCTACATCGGCCTCTACGACAGCCGCGGCCCCAAACACGACCGGTTCATGACCGGCAACGAACCCGACTACAAGTTCTACCTCTACCGGCAGGTCTTCTTCCGGGACGGCGGGTCGGAGGTCGAGGCCGGCTCGCCCGACTATGCCTGGGCCCGGACGGACCGGGGCTACGTCATCGAGGCCCGCATCCGCTTCGATGCCCACGCCTTCGACACGGCGCCGCTGTTCCAGCCGAAGAACGGCATGCGGGTGCCGCTCGACATCGTCATCATGGACAACGACGTCGGCGGGCAGGCCCGCGAAGGCATCCTGACCTACTCGCCCGACAACGACGACAACTCCTGGGAATCGCCGCGGTACTGGTTCTACACCTGGATCGGCGATCGCTTCGCCGTCGGCACGGAGCCGCCCGGGCCGGACGGCGTGCCCACCCGGTTCCAGGTCTATGCCAACTACCCCAACCCGTTCTCGCGTACCACCTGGATCCGGTATGACCTGCCGCGACCGGAACGGGTGGTGGTCAAGGTCTACAACACCCTCGGCCAGGAGGTGCAGACGCTCGTCGATCAGATGCAGGCGGCCGGTACGCATGAACTGCACTTCGACGCCTCGCGCCTGTCGGCCGGGCTGTATTTCTACCAGGTCCGGGCCGGGCGGCACGTCGCGACGCGGTCGATGGTGGTGGTGCGGTAGCCCACGGCCCGAGACGGAAGTTCGTCCCCCCCGGGGACTTCACGGAGCAAGGGAGGGGAAGCGCGTTCCTTCCCCTCCCTTCTCCACAACATCGGCAACAGGTGAAACGACTTCGTAGACTGGGATGGCTGGTCCTGGCCGGCCTGCTCTGCCTGCCCGCCTACGGGCAGGCCTGGCGGGAGGAGGCCCTGGCACGCATCGAACAGTACCGGAAGGGAACGCTCCGGGTGCGGGTGCTCGACACCGAGGGCCGGCCGGTGCCCGGTGCCGGGGTGCACGCGCGCATGATCCGCCACGCCTTCGGTTTCGGCACGGCCGTCAACTTCGGGCTGGTGATGGGCTCCGGCTACAACCCGACGTACCGGGCCCTGCTCGAAGACCTCACGGGCGACGGGCGCAGCTTCAACCGCGCCACCCCCGAGAACGCTCTCAAATGGCCCTCCTGGGAATCCGAATGGCCGATCTCGAACCGGCGCAAGATCGACGTGATCAACTGGCTGCGGGCCAAGGGCTACGACATCCGGGGCCATACCCTTCTGTGGCCGGACTGGCAGTGGCTGCCCGGTGACCTGGAGGACAACCGGAACGACCCGGCCTATATCCGGGACCGGATCCGCGAACACGTCTTCGCACTGGCCGAGCACCGGGACATCCGGGGCAAACTGGCAGCCTGGGATGTGGTCAACGAGCCGGCGCACCTGACCGCGCTGCGGGACGTGTTCCAGAGCTGGCCGGATTACGAGGTGGGTGAAGACCTCTATACCGAGGTGTTCAACTGGGCCCGGGAAGCCGACTCCACGGCACGCCTGTTCGTCAACGAATACAACATCATCAACAACTACGCGAACGAGCAGTCCACCCGAAACTACTACAAGGCGATCATCAACCGCTTGCTGGCCCGGGGCGCTCCGCTGGGCGGGATCGGCATCCAGGGGCACCTGAGCGCCCCGCTCCCGAGCATGACCCAGGTCGAAGCTGCCCTGGACGAGATGGCCGTGTTCGGGTTGCCCCTGGCCATCACGGAATATGACGTCCGCGGTGTCTCGGAAGAGGCGGAAGCCGCGTACCTGGAGGATTTCCTCACCCTGATCTTCAGCCATCCGGCCGTCGAGAGCTTCGTGATGTGGGGGTTCTGGGACGGCGCGCACTGGCGCGACAACGCCCCGCTTTTCCGGACGGACTGGAGCCTGAAACCCTCCGGCGAAGTGTTTCTGGACCTGGTCTTCGACCGGTGGTGGACGGATACGACGGGCGTGACGGATGCGGAGGGCGTGTGGGAGATGCGCGGCTTTCTGGGGGACTACGACCTCGAAGTGCAGGCCGGAGAGGCCACCGGGGCGACGACCTTCCGCTTGGCGAGCCACGACGACACGACCGTCGTGGAGATCGTGCTGCCGCGGGTGTTGTCCCGCGAGCGCGGCGCCGAAACCCCGGACCGGTGGATGCACGTCGAAGCCGTGGCCCCCAACCCCTTCCGGGACGGCACGTGGTTGCGGTACCGGCTCGAACGCCCGGCGACGGTCTCGCTGGCCGTCTATGACCTGCTGGGGCGCCGCGTCTATGCCCTGCATGCCGACCGGCCTGCCGGCCGGCACCAGGTGCGGATCGACGGCGCCCGCTGGCCCGCCGGCCTCTACCTCTACCACCTGCAGGCCGGCACGGAGCGGATCACCGGCCGCCTGGTCAAGACGCACTGATACGGGGAGGACCGGCCATGCGCGTGTGGAACATCCTGCTCGGTTGCGGTCTCTGCCTGGCGACGCTGGTGCCGCCCGTGCACGCCCAGCCGGACCGGGCCGGCGTACCGGAGCTGACGCCGGTCGGCCGCGCGTGGATCGACTCCCGGCAGACCAACGCGCCGGCCGACTCCCTGGTGCTGGCCCGAATCCTCGGATATGAGATCACGGTCGGCCGTTTCAACAAGTCCTACGTCGAATACCTGATCCGCTCCGGCCGAAACGACACCCCCGCCAACCGTCGCCGGCATCTGGACCTGATCGTCGACACGTACCTGCTGGCCGGAGAGGCCCGGCGCCTGGGCTACGACGAGCAGCCGGACTTCCGGGCCTACATGGACCGCCAGATCAAGCTGGCCGTCGGGGCCCGCTACGTCGAAAAGCACTTCTCCGATTCGCTGCCGCCGCCCTCCGAGGCGGAGATCCGCGAGGCGTTCCGGCGCAGCAAGGAGACGGTGGCCCTCCGGCATCTCTTCTTCCGGGACCCCGCTGCCGCCGGGGCGGCCTACGAGCGGTTGCGGGCCGGCGAGGATTTCGTGGCGCTGGCCAACGAGGTCTTCCAGACGCCGGCCTTCGACTCGACGGCCGGCTACCTGGGCTTCGCACGCTATGCGGATCTGGACGACGCCGTCGCCGCGGTGGCCGAGACGCTGCGGGTCGGCGCTGTCTCGCCGCCGGTGCGTTCGCGCTTCGGCTGGCACATCCTGCGCGTGGAGGAGCGCCTGTATCAGCCGCTGCTGGCCGAGTCGGAGTACCTGTACCGGCGCAAAGGCATCGCCGCGCGGCTCCGGATCCGGCGGCTCCGCCTGGAGGGCGACCGGTTCATCCGCCGGCTGATGGAGGGCCTCGACGTGCGGGTGGACGAGCAGGCGGCCCGGGAACTGGTGCAGGCGGTTCAGGCGGCGATACGGCCGGAGACCGTCCCGCCCCCGGAGGTCACTGTCTCGGACGAGGAGGTCGAAGCCGTACGCCGGGCGCTGACGCCCGAGACGGTGCTGCTGACCTATACCCTCGACGGCACGGTGCAGGCCTTCACCGTGGCCGACTATGCCCACTGGCTGCCGGTGTTGCCGTACCGTGAGGTGCGGTATCGCCCGATGGCCTCGGTGGGGCGGGCGCTGCGCAACGAGGTGCTGGGCCGCCTGGGCCTGGCCGAGGGGCTCGACCGGGATCCCCGGGTGCGCGAGACCGTGCAGTTCCTGGCCAACGCCTACCTCGGCGATACCCTCCGGCGAACGCAGCGGCCCTGACCGCCGGCTATTCTCCCTGCCCGAGCGAGTAGCCCCGCTCGCCGTCGAACGTGTAGAGGTGCTCCGTCTTGATCACCTCGAAGCCGGCTTCGTGGAGCGCCTTCAGCAGGGAGAGCACGTCCGGGAACGTCGCCGGGCCGTCGTGGGCCGGGAGGAAGCGGCAGCGCCAGTGGTCGGTGCAGAACGTCTCGGGCAGTCCTTCCGGGTAGACCTTCACGCCCCGGTTGGTGATCATCTTCAGCCGCCAGCCGGCCGTGCCGGCCGCGGCCTCGAGGCGCCCGCCGATGACGTTCGGGTCGCGCCCTTCCTCGTCCCAGTCGATGAACGCATCGACGCCGACGAGCGTCTTCTCCGGGCGGGGATGGGACCGGGCCGCGACGCGGATGCCGCCGGGCCGGTACTGGACGGGTTGCAGCCGCCGGGGCTGCTCGCCGAGGCGGTCGATGACGGCCTGCGTGAACTGCCGCGTGCCCACCTCGCGATGGCTCAGGCCCGGCCGGTAGATGTCCGCCGTGTGGATGCCGTCTTCCAGGGTGCGGAGCCAGGCATTCTTGATGCGCCCGGCCACCTCGCCCAGCCCGAGGTGCACGAGCATCTGCGTGGCGGCCACCAGCAGCCCCGAGGGGTTGGCCACGTCCTTGCCGGCGATGTCGGGCGCCGAGCCGTGCACGGCCTCGAACATGGCCACCTCGTCCCCGATGTTGGCCGAGCCGGCCAGCCCCACCGAGCCGGCAATCTGCGCGGCGATGTCGGAGAGGATGTCGCCGTAGAGGTTGAGCGTGACGATGACGTCGAACTGCTCGGGCTGGGCCGCCACGCGCGCCGCCCCGATGTCGATGATCTGGTGCTCGGCCTCGAGGTCCGGGTATTCCGCCGCGACCTCGTCGAAGACCCGGTGGAACAGCCCGTCGGTGATCTTCATGATGTTGTCCTTCGTCATGCAGGTCACCTTGCGGCGGCCGTAGGCGCGGGCGTATTCGAAGGCGTAGCGGATGATGCGCTCCGACCCCGGCCGGGTGATGAGCTTCAGGATCTGGGCCACCTCCGGGGTCTGCCGGTGCTCGATCCCGGCGTAGAGGTCTTCCTCGTTCTCCCGGATGATGACCAGGTCCATGCCGGGGTGCAGGGACATCACGAACGGCGCGTACGACTTCGAGGGCCGGACGTTGGCGTACAGGTTGAGCGTCTTGCGGATCGTGACGTTGAGGCTCTTGTAGCCGCCCCCCTGCGGCGTGGTGATGGGCGCCTTCAGAAAGACCCGGTTGCGCCGGATCGTCTGCCACGCTTCCGGCGCGATGCCGGAGGTGTGCCCCCGCTCGTAGACGGACTTGCCGACTTCGATGACGTCGTAGGTCAGCGGGGCGCGGGCGGCGTCGAGGATCCGGAGCGTCGCCTCCATGATCTCGGGCCCGATGCCGTCACCATAGGCAATGGTGACCGGCGTCGGGGTGGTCGTCTCGGTGGAGGGGGCGTCCTGGATATGCGGGGCGTGCGTGGTGTTCATGCGGATGCTTTTCCCGGGTGAAAGGTTGGCGGCGCGGCGTTGTATGCGGACCCGCGGGCGCGGTTTCACGGCGGGGGCACGTCGTTCCCGTCGCCCGGTCTCAGTCGTCGGCGGTCTCGGCGAAGGCGGCGTCGAAGGCCACGTCCGAGGGGCGGAAGTCGACGGCGCGGACGAAGTCGCACGCCTCGGCGGCGCCGTGCTCGCGGTGCATGCCGCTGTCTTCCCACTCGACCGAGAGCGGGCCGTCGTAGCCGATACGGTTGAGCATCCGGATGATTTCCTCGAAGTCGATGCTGCCGCGCCCGAGGGAGCGGAAGTCCCAGAACCGGCGGCGGTCGCCGAAGGGGAGGTGCCCGCCGAAGACGCCCGAGAGGCGCGGCGTGGCAGACCACCACACGTCTTTCATGTGGACATGGTAGATGCGGTCGGCGAAGCGCTCGAGGAAGACGATGTAGTCCACGCCCTGATAGCCGAGGTGGCTCGGGTCGAAGTTGAAGCCGAAGGCCTCGCGGTGGCCCAGTGCTTCGAGCGCCCGCTCGGCCGTGACGACGTCGAAGGCGATCTCGGTGGGGTGCACCTCCAGCGCGAAGCGCACGCCCACCTCGTCGAAGACGTCGAGGATGGGGTTCCAGCGGGCGGCAAAGTCGGCGAATCCTTCGTCGAGCGTGGCGGGGTCGACGGGGGGAAAGCTGTAGAGCAGGTGCCAGATGCCGCTGCCGGTGAAGCCGTTGACCACCTGCACGCCCAGGCGGGCGGCGGCGCGGGCGGTGGCCTTCATCTCCTCGGCGGCGCGGCGGCGCACCCCTTCGGGGTCTCCGTCGCCCCAGACGTGCGGCGGCAGGATGGCCCGGTGCCGCGCATCGATCGGGTCGCAGACGGCCTGCCCGACGAGGTGGTTCGAGATGGCCCAGACCTTCAGGCCGTAGCGGGCCAGCAGGTCGTGCCGGCCCTGGCAGTAGGCGTCGTCCTCCAGGGCCCGGTGCACGTCGAAGTGGTCGCCCCAGCAGGCGAGTTCGAGGCCGTCATAGCCCCACGAAGCGGCCTTCTCGGCGAGGGTTTCCAGCGGCAGGTCGGCCCACTGGCCGGTGAAAAGCGTGACGGGTCGTCCCATGGCCTTGATTCGATGGGATAGGATTCGCAAACGCAGAACGCAGGGAAGAATATCAAAAATACGGGAGACACGCCAGCGGGATCCGGGGCGGCCGGCCCCCGGGCGACCGGCCGCCTGCGACGGGTTTCATCGGCCTGCGTCCCGGCCGGCGGGCGGGGCGTCTTCCGGGGGGATCGGCAGCGTGAAACGGAAGCAGGCACCGTGCCCCCGGCCTTCGGATTCGACCCAGATGCGCCCGCCGTGCCCCTCGATGATCCGTTTGACCACGGCCAGCCCCACCCCGGTGCCTTCCACATTCGGATCAAGGCGATTGAACAGCTCGAAAATGTTTTCGTGGTAGGCCGGGTCGATCCCGATGCCATTGTCCCGGACCGAGCACAGGACCTCATGTGCGTTGCACGTGGCCCGGATCTCGACGCGCGGCGCTGGCTGGTCGCCCATGAACTTGATGGCGTTTTCGATCAGGTTCTGAAAGACCTCGGCGAGGCGGTCGCGGTCGGCCCACACGGTGGGTAGCTCCGGGGGCACGTCGAACGTGACGCGGTGGTGGTGGGTGCCCACCTGTTCGAGCGCCTGCCGGACGGGTTCGTGCAGGGGTACGGCCGCCGGTGGATTCATCAGCCGGCCGGCCCGGGAGAGTTCGAGCAGGTCTTCCAGCAATTGCTGCATCCGGTCCGCGGCGTTGCCGATGTGCTGCAGGTCCTCCCGGATACGCGCCGTGTTGCCGGTGGCGATGTCGCGCTCGAGCAGGCCGAGAAAGCCCTTGATGGTCACGAGGGGCGTCTTCAGGTCGTGCGAGACGGTGTAGGTAAACCGTTCGAGTTCCGCATTGACGATCTCCAGGGCCGCGTTCTTTTCCTCCAGTTCACTTGTGCGTTGCGCCACGCGTGCTTCGAGTTCTTCGTTGATACGATGCAGGCGTTCGTCGCGCTCCTGGATGGCAGTCGTCATGGTGTTGACGGCCTGTATGATGGCGTCGAGGTCGGCCAGGCCGAGGAGAGCGAGGCGCTGGCTATAGTCGCCCCGGGCGATGTGATGGAGGTTTTCCGCCAGCAGGGTCAGGGGGCGGTGCAGAAAGCGACGGAACACCCAGAGAATCAGGCCTAGGAGAGCGACGATCAGGAGCAGTCCGGTCAGGGAGAGCGCTGTGAGGATGGCCCGGTTTTCGGCCTGCATGCGGGTCAGCGACAGGGCCAGCGTCACCGTGCCGACCGCGTACCCGTTGTGCATGATAGGGCGGGTGCGCTGAATGACATCGTTCGTCCGTGCTTCAGCCGGGAGGGTGAACTCGAAGATGAGGCGTCCCTCCTCGTCCACGATGTGCAGGTAGACCACGTTGGTACGTGCCGCGTAGACCCGGCCGATCTGTGCCGCTCCTTCCGGGTTGACGTTCCAGAGCGGTTGAGCCAGCAATTTGGCCAGCTGGGTGCTCAGGTCGTCGGCCTCGTGCTTGAGGGCCTCGGCGTGTCGCTGGATGGAATAGGCATACATGAGGAGGCCCGAGAGGGTCACCACGGCCACGATGGTGAAGGTGGTGCCGAGGAGCAGGTCCCGCGTCAGCGTACGGGTGCGCAGGGCGTGAAACACGTCGATCACCTGAGGAAGGACGGCGGGTCAATCCGGGTGCCGGGTGGCAACAAGAGGTTCTCCAGCGTGAAGCGACGTCGCTCCTTCAGGCGCGCACGGGCCAGCACGTTTCCGTAGTATTTTTCGAACAGGGCATTGAAGGAGCCGTCAGCCAGGGCACGGCGCAGTCCTGTTTCCAGGCGCTCGGCCAGTTCGTCGTCTCCCTCCCGCACGAAGAAATAGACGGCGGCGGGGTACTGGATGAGCAGGCAGCGGTCTACCACCAGCCCCTGATCGGCGTGCCGGGCCGCCTCGCCCCAGATCTCGAGAACCGAGCGGGGAAAATAATCGAAGCGCCGCCGCTGGAGCATGCGGAAGAGCGCCTCGTAGGTCGGGGCCGTTTCGACACGGAAACCGTTGGCCTGCAGGATCTGGGTGTCGGGCCAGTCGTGCTGCTGCCCGGCCGCCAGCCGTTTTAATTCGGCGGGGTCATCGAGGGCGCAGAAGCGGGCCGTGTCGGCGGCGTTGACGAGCAGGAGCCGGTACCCGATGAGGCCCTGCTGCAACGCGAAGCGGATGGGACGGATGCCGGGCATGGCCTCACGCTCGGCGGAGGTCATCGTCCAGACGACGTCCAGGTCCTGTCCCTTCTGCAGGCGAAACAGGGCCCGTCCCTGGTACAGGTCCAGGGTGCTCACCTCGCGCCGGTACGGCTTGCCGGCTTTCTGAAGCGCCAGGTCGAGCAGTTCGACGAAGTACTGGTTTCCGGCGCCGGTTCTCGCATCCGGGGCGATGTGGCGGACCACCAGCGGCTGGGTCCGGGCCACCGAGGTCCCGAATGCCAGAGCGACCAACAGGCACAGGGCCCGGCAAACAGAAGGCGGCATGGCGGAGGTCGTGCTCAGGAGATTGCGGGCGGGAAGACCATGGAACGCCCGTCCGGGTTCCCGGGAAGCAGCCGCCTATTCCGAAGGCGGGGTGTAGCGGGCGTCGACCCAGGCGCGGCGGCGGCCGCTCTCGAGGGCGGTCAGGATGAAGTGCACGCCCACGGCGCCGTCCTGCACGGTCGGGAAGTCGAGGTCGAAGGGGTGCGGTTCGGTGCCGGTGAGGCGGGCGGCGATGGTCCGGCCGGCGTTCCGGTAGATGTTGGCGAACGCCTCGAAGAAGGCCTCCGGGTGGCCCGAGGGCAGCCGGGTGTTGTGCCGGGCGATGTCGGTCAGGTAGTCGTTGCCGCGCCGGAGCACCCGGGCGGGCTGGCCGAAGGGGCGGTAGTACAGCTCGTTCGGGTGCTCCTGGAACCACTGGAGCGACCCCTCGGTGCCGTAGACGCGGATGTTCAGGTTGTTCTCCTCGCCGACGGCCACCTGGGTGGCGTGGAGGATCCCCCGGGCGCCGCCGGCATAGTGGATCAGCATACTCACGTCGTCGTCGATGGCGCGGCCCTCGACGAACGTGTGCACGTCGGCGCAGAGGGCTTCCATCTCCAGCCCCGTGATGTAGCGGGCCAGGTTCTCGGCGTGCGAGCCGATGTCGCCGAGGGCGCCGGCTCCGGCCTGCTTCGGGTCGGTGCGCCAGGCAGCCTGCTTGTTGCCTTCCTGCTCCAGCGGCCGCGCCAGCCAGCCCTGCGGGTATTCCACGACGATCTTGCGCACCGTGCCGATCTCGCCCGCCTGTACCATCGCCCGCGCCTGCTTCACCATCGGGTAGCCGGTGTAGTTGTGCGTCAGCGCGAAGACCACGCCGTGCCGCGCCACGAGCCGGCACAGCGCCTCGGCATCCTCGAGCGTGGTCGTCATGGGCTTGTCGCACACCACGTGGAAGCCGGCCTCGATGAACGCCTTCGCCACGGGGAAGTGCATGTGGTTGGGCGTCACGATGGCGACGAAGTCGATCCGCTCGCCAGCGGGCAGGGCAGCCTCGCGCTCGACCATCTCCTGGTACGAACCGTAGACGCGCCGCGGGTCGAGCAGCAATTCCGCGCCCATCTGCCGCGACTTCTCGGGGTTCGACGAGAAGGCGCCGGCCACCAGTTCCATCATGCCGTCGAGGGCGGCGGCCGTCCGGTGCACGGCGCCGATGAAGGCGCCCGGCCCGCCGCCGACCATGCCGTAGCGAAGCTTTCGGTTCAGGGTCATGTTTGGGTTGAAAATTGCAGATTGCAGATTGAAAATTCAGGGTTCCAGGTGGCGCGTTCCACGTTGGGGTCGGGGTGTGGACCCTTCGTGTCTTTGTGCCTTCGTGGCAAAAATCGTCTGCGGCCCTGGGGCGTGTCAGAAGGTGAGGGCGCTCAGGTGGGCATAGCTGGCCGAGATGCTGGCGAGCGGGTCGGCCGGGTTGTCGTGCTCGACGAAGTAGTGCCGGAGGCCGGCGTGCCCGGCGTGGGCGAAGATCGCTGCGAAGTCAATGGTGCCGGCGCCCACGTCCGCCATGGTTCCGTCCGCCGCCATGTCCTTGACGTGGCAGAGGGGGAAGCGTCCCGGGTACTGCTCGAAATACGTCATCGGGTCGAAACCGGCCTTCGTGATCCAGTACAGGTCGAGTTCCATCTGGACCAGCTCCGGGTCGGTCTCGGCCAGGAGGAGGTCGTAGGGGCGCTGCCCTTCGAGGTCCATGAACTCGAAGTCGTGGTTGTGGTAGGCGAACTGGAGGCCGGCGGCCCGGCACGCCTCGCCGGCGCGGTTGAACGTCTCGGCGTGGCGGCGGTAGTGGTCGAGCGTGGCGCGCTCTTCGGGGGCGAGCCAGGCCACGACCAGGTAGCGGTGCCCCACCTCGGCGGCCTGCGCGACGGTGGCTTCCAGCCGGTCCCCCTGCACGCTCGCGAGCATCGTGTGCGTCGAGGGGGCGGCCAGGCCGTTGGCCTCGAGCATGGCGCGGATGTCGGCCGGGCTGTGGTCGAAGTAGCCGGCGAACTCGACCTCGTCGTACCCGATCTCGGCCACGCGGGCGAGCGTGCCGGGCACGTCCTCCTGCATGAGCGAGCGTACGGTGTAAAGCTGCAGGCCGATGCGGTCGAGGCGGCGGCCCGCCGTCGCGGTGGCGTCGGCTGTGCCGGGGGCGGCGTCTTCGCGGGCGCAGCCGCCCAGGGCCAGCCCGCCCAGCGCCAGGGCGGAGGCGTGCAGGAAATGGCGTCGGTTCATTTTTTTGGATTGAAAGGTTGCAAATTGCAAATTGCAGATTCTGTGTTGTGCCGATGGCAGGTTTCGGAGGGCAGATTGCGTCGAAGAAGGCGTCGGCCCACCCCAATCTTCAATCTTCAACCTTCAACCTGCCATCCCCTTACAGATTCCCCCGTTTCATCTCCTCGACGGCGTGGTGGGCAGCCCGTGCGGTAAGCGCCATGTAGGTCAGCGAGGGGTTCTGGCAGGCCGAAGAGGTCATGCAGGCCCCGTCGGTGACGAAGACGTTGGGCACGGCGTGGACCTGGTTGTAGGCGTTGAGCACGGAAGTCTTCGGGTCGCGGCCCATGCGCGCGGTACCCATCTCGTGGATGCCCAGCCCCGGCTCGGCGCCGTAGCCGCCCTCGGTGTAGTTGTCGTACGTCTGCACGTCGGTGCAGCCGGCGGCTTCGAGCATCTCGGCCGCCTGCTCGGCCATGTCCTTTCGCATGGCGAACTCGTTCTCGCCCCAGGCACAGTCGACGTGCAGGAGCGGGATGCCCCAGGCGTCGGTCTGCTCCGGGTCCAGCCAGACGCGGTTCTCGTGGCGCGGCAAGGCTTCCCCGAAGGCCACGAGGAACATCTGCCAATGCGAATTAAGGGTAGAACGCGAGGATCCACATCGCCGCGGCTAGCCGCCCGAAGACGTGCACCAAGAGGCCCTCGAACGAACGCACCTTCGAGGCCACCTCGATGCCCGTCTTCTGCTCGATCCAATTGAACAGCGACTCGATCGGCTGCCGGCGCTGACTGACCCGCCGCGAGTACACCTTCTCGGTCAGCAGCACATCGGTCTGCCCCTTGCGCTTCTTCACCGGCGTGCACAGGTGCAGGTTCTGCTCGGCTGCCAGGCGCTCGCCTAGCTCACGGTCGGCGTAGATCTTATCGGCAAAGAGACGCCCCTCGTGCAGGCGCGGTAGGATCTGTCGGGCCACGGTCAGGTCATTGGCCGGGCCGGGAGCCAGTCCGATGTAGAGCGGCAGCGGCATCGTGCCGGGACGCCGCCGTGCGACGACATGTACCTTGACGCCGTAGAAATACAGGTTCTTCGAGGCGCAGAAGCCTTTGCCGGCGATGTGCGGAGCGACCCTGGCCCAGGCCGAGCGCTTCTGCTGGGCCATCACGACCGGAAAAGAGTCGATGATGTAATCGGTTGGTTCACCAGAGCGCTCTGCAGGTCGCTCACCAGAGGACTGGCGCGGACATGCCTCCAGGGCTGCTTCGACCAGCAGGGGGAAGGCATCGGCCAGCCGGTTGAGGCGCTGCACGAAGGCGACGTAGGAGGGCAGTTTGGGGAAGAAGGCCATCAGGTGGTCGCGGGTGTAGGCGTAGATGTCGGTCAGCGTGCGGCGCTGCTGCATGAGGCCGAAGAGGTAGACGGTGAGGACTTCTTCATCGGAGAAGGCCGGCGAGTGGTTGTTGCTCAGGCGCTGGGCAACGACGCAGAGGCGGCGCTGATACTGCTCACAGACGTGGAGGAACAGATGAATGAGCGTATATTGCCAGTCCATGGGGTCCTCGGGCGTTTGGTTGGAGGTGAGGGGTCATCTCCTTCTAAACGCTCAGGACACCATGGTGTCAACTCTTAATTCGCATTGCCACGGTCCGGGTTCGCGGAGGCGGTGCTTGAAGTCGGCCCCGAAGCCGCGCATCGCCATGCCCCGGTTCCAGCCCGCCCGGCTGGCGCCGCCCTGGTAGCCGTAGCCCCGCAGGAAGTCCCTATGCCGCGTGGCCCGGTCGCCCAGGTTGCGGAAGCGTGGGATGTAGATCCCGTTGGGCCGGTTGCCGAAGTAGTACCGGTCCTCGAAGCCCGGCATGATGCCTCGCGCCCCCACGCGGAAGTGGTGGTCCATCAGGTTGTGGCCGAGCTCGCCGCTGTCGTTGCCCAGCCCGTTCGGGAAGCGCGACGAGGTCGAGTTGAGCAGGATGCGCGTCGTGCCGAGGGTAGAGGCGCAGAGGAAGATGATGCGGGCGAAGAACTCGTGCATCTCTTTCGTCTCGTAGTCGACGACGCGGACGCCGGAGGCGCGGCCCTTTTCTTCGTCGTAGATGACGCTGTGGACGACGCTGTGGGGGCGGATGGTGAGGTTGCCGGTGGCGCGGGCGGCCGGCAGCGTGGCGCTGAGGCTGGAGAAGTAGGCGCCGGGGGTGCAGCCGCGCGAGCAGGGACCGCAGTAGTGGCAGGCGGCGCGGCCGTTGTGCGGCACGGTCAGCACGGCCGTCCGGCCGATGGTGAGCGTCCGCTCGGGGAAGTGGGCCTTGATCTCGTCCCGCACCTTCTGCTCCACGCAGTTGAGCTGCATGGGGGGGAGGAACTGGCTGTCGGGGAGGTGGGGCAGGCCCTCGGGCTGGCCGCTGATGCCGGCGAAGCGCTCGACGTAGTCGTACCAGGGTTCGAGGTCGGCGTAGCGGATGGGCCAGTCGACGGCGATGCCTTCGCGGAGGTTGGCCTCGAAGTCGAGGTCGCTCCAGCGGTAGCTCTGTCGCCCCCAGGTGATCGACTTGCCGCCGAGCTGGTTGCCCTGCACCCAGGTGAAGGGTTTCTCCTCCACGTAGGGGTGCTCCCGGTCGTTGATGAAGAAGTGGACGTTGTCTTCGTGCACCACGCCGCTGCGCCATTGCACGGGGTACTCCGCTTCCATCTTCTTCCGGTCGTCCAACCCTCGGAACGTGAACTCCCAGTTGGGTTTGTGCTCGGTGATGTAGTCCTTTCCGTGCTCGACGGGACGGCCGCGCTCGAGCAGGAGCACCTTCAGGCCCTGTTCGGTCAGTTCCTTGGCGGCCCAGCCGCCCGTGATGCCGGAGCCGACGACGATGGCGTCGTACGCCTGGCGTTCCTGGATGAAAATGTGCTCGTACATCACGTTCACCTCCACGCCGCGTAATGCGGCCGTTTCTGATGTCGTCTTCACGATGCCGGGATGGCCCGGGGTTCGACGCCCGGCGTGCAGGACTCAGGCCCAGGTGCGCCCGACTTCTTCGAGCGGGGCACAGCCGTCGTAGCGACCCGGGGCCGCGAGCCATTGCAGCTCCTGCGTGGCGCCGATCTCGGAGGTGTAGTAACCGAGCAGGGTCAGCTGTTTGAGCATCAGGAAGAACGGCTGCCCGTCCGGGGAGGGCGGGGCGGCCAGGGCCTCGTCCTCCAGCTGCGTCAGCAGGGCGACCTGCTGTTCGGGTGTGGCCTCGAGGAAGGCGACCTGGTAGGCGGCCTGGCTCCGGGCTTCCACGTCAGCCAGCCCGGCCAGGAAGCGGTCGCGGTCCTCGGCGGGCGCCCAGTCGGTCAGGATGAGGTCGACGAACTCGTTGACACGGGCCGCCTTCGCCCCCGGCGTATCGGTTTCCGGGATGATCATCTCGGTCAGGTGAACGACCAGCTCGTTCTGCTCGGGCGTGAGCGTGCGGGGCGTGAACGCCGCCTCGCCACCGGTGCGGCAGCCGGAGAGCAGGCCCGCCACGGCCGGCGCATACAGCACCCCGCCAAAGAGCAGGCCCACACGCTTGATGGCTTCTCGTCGGTTCATGTGCGTTGAACGTTTAACGTGGAACGTTGACACGTCGGGAGTCCGGGTCCGGGAAAGCACCGGGATGTTCGTGTCTTCGTGGCCCAAACATCCGCCCGGTCTTTTCCCCTCACAGATTCCCCCGTTTCATCTCCTCGACGGCGTGGTGGGCAGCCCGTGCGGTAAGCGCCATGTAGGTCAGCGAGGGGTTCTGGCAGGCCGAAGAGGTCATGCAGGCCCCGTCGGTGACGAAGACGTTGGGCACGGCGTGGACCTGGTTGTAGGCGTTGAGCACGGAGGTCTTCGGGTCGCGGCCCATGCGCGCGGTACCCATCTCGTGGATACACAGGCCCGGCTCGGCTCCCAGGCCGCCCTCGGTGTAGGCGTCGAACGGCTGAACGTTGGTGCAGCCGGCGGCTTCGAGCATCTCGGCCGCCTGCTCGGCCATGTCCTTCCGCATGGCCAGTTCGTTCTCACCCCAGGTGCAGTGGACCTTCAACAGGGGGATGCCCCAGGCGTCGGTCTGCTCCGGGTCCAGCTCGACGTAGTTGTCGTGCCGGGGCAGCGTCTCGCCCCAGCCGCCGAGCCACATCGTCCACGGTCCGGGTTCGCGGAGGCGGTGCTTGAAGTCGGCCCCGAAGCCGCGCATCGCCATGCCCCGGTTCCAGCCCGCCCGGCTGGCGCCGCCCTGGTAGCCGTAGCCCCGCAGGAAGTCCCTGTGCCGCGTGGCCCGGTCGCCCAGGTTGCGGAAGCGCGGGATGTAGATCCCGTTGGGCCGGTTGCCGAAGTAGTACCGGTCCTCGAAGCCGGGGATGGTGGCCGTGGCCCCCACCACGAAGTGATGGTCCATGAGGTTGTGGCCGAGCTCGCCGCTGTCGTTGCCCAGCCCGTTCGGGAAGCGCGACGAGGTCGAGTTGAGCAGGATCTGCGTCGTGCCGAGGGTGGAGGCGCAGAGGAAGATGATGCGGGCGTAGAACTCGTGCATCTCTTTCGTCTCGTAGTCGACGACGCGGACGCCGGAGGCGCGGCCCTTTTCTTCGTCGTAGATGACGCTGTGGACGACGCTGTGGGGGCGGATGGTGAGGTTGCCGGTGGCGCGGGCGGCCGGCAGCGTGGCGCTGAGGCTGGAGAAGTAGGCGCCGGGGGTACAGCCCCGCTCGCACGGCCCGCAGTAGTGGCAGGCGGCGCGGCCGTTGTGCGGCACGGTCAGCACGGCCACACGGCCGATGGTCATCTTGCGTTCCGGGAAGGCCCGTTCGATGCCCGCCTTCAGGTGCTGCTCGGCGCAGTTCATCATCATCGGCGGGAGGAACGGGCCGTCGGGGAGGTGGGGCAGGCCCTCGGGCTGGCCGCTGATGCCGGCGAAGCGCTCGACGTAGTCGTACCAGGGTTCGAGGTCGGCGTAGCGGATGGGCCAGTCGACGGCGATGCCTTCGCGGAGGTTGGCCTCGAAGTCGAGGTCGCTCCAGCGGTAGCACTGCCGCCCCCACATCAGCGAACGCCCGCCCAGGTGGTAACCGCGGATCCAGGAGAACGGCTTGTCGGGGTCGTGCTCGTACGGGTTTTCGCGGTCGTTGACGAAGAAGTGGCGAGTGGCTTCGCCGAAGGCATAGCAGCGGCGCTGCACGTCGTACTCGGCCTCGTACAGGCGCCGGTCGCCGCGCCCGCGGAAGGGCAGCTCCCACGGGGCCTTGTGCTCGCCGGTGTAGTCCCTGCCGTGCTCGACATGGCGGCCGCGCTCGAGCAGGAGCACCTTCAGGCCCTGCTCGGTCAGTTCCTTGGCGGCCCAGCCGCCGGTGATGCCGGAGCCGACGACGATGGCGTCATACGCCTGGCGTTCCTGGATGAAAATGTGCTCGTACATACGACCTGGTGGTTAGGAGGCCGGCGAGATCTGGCTCTCCGGCGCCACATGCGCCACCGGCTCGGGCTCCTCGGGCACGACCCGGTCCTTGAAGGTCAGGATGAAAAAGAGTAGCACGGCGGCGGCAAAGCCGGCGGGGAAGTACCAGAACTCCTGCCACTGCGCGCGCGTGAGGGCCTCTGCTGCGCCGAGGAAGCCGTTGTAGACGTTGCCGGCCACCTGGGCGCCGATGAGCATCCCGACGCCGTAGGTGACGAGCACCAGGAAGCCCTGGGCCTGTCCCCGGATGGCCGGCGTCGACTTCTTGTCCACGTAGATCTGCCCGGTGACGAAGAAGAAATCGTAGCAGATGCCGTGGAGCAGGATGCCCGTGATGATCATCCAGAAGATGGCATCCGGCGCGGCCAGCGCAAAGAGCACGTAGCGCAGCACCCAGGCGCCCATGCCCACGGCCAGCATCCACTTCACGCCCAGTCGCACGAAGAAGAAGGGCATCAGCAGCATGAAGACGACTTCGGACATCTGCCCGAGCGTTTGCGTACCGGCGATGTTCTGGAAACCGGTGGCTTGCAGAAAGAGCTGGGTGAAGTTGTAGTAGGCGGCCAGCGGGATGCAGATCAGCAGCGAGCTGATGATGAAGATGTAGAAGGGCTTGCTGCCGAGCTTCTCGAAGGCGTCGAGGCCGATGATGCTGCGGACGGATACCTTCTCCCCGGCAGCCGGCGGCGGGGTGTGGGGCAGGGTGAAGCTGTAGAAGCCGAGCGCGATGCTGGCCAGCGCCGTCGTGTAGAGCGGCAGGGCCGTCTGTTCGGGCAGCATGTCGGTCACGAACCGCCCCAGCACGAAGCTGACGAACAGCCCGGCCACGATCCACCCGATGGTGCCGAAGACCCGTATGCGGGGGAACTGTTTCTCCTGGTCCTGGATGTGGTGGAAAGCCAGCGAGTTGGCCAGCCCGAGCGTGGGCATGTAGCACAGGTTGTAGAGCAGCAGGAGCAGGATGAAGACCAGCGGTGCTCCGCTCGTCTGCGGCACCGCGAGCATCACCACGCCGCCGAGAATGTGCAGCACGCCAAGGACTTTCTCCGTGGCAAAATACCGGTCGGCCACCAGCCCGAGAAAGAAGGGGGCCACGATGGCCGCGATGGGGTTGACCGTGTAGGGCCAGTGCGTCAGGTCGCCCATGCCGTGGTTGTCCATGTAGACGGCCACGGTGGTGTACCAGGCGCCCCAGATGAAGAACTGGAGGAACATCATGGCGCTCAGGCGCGCGCTCAGGGATCGATCCATGGCGTGATGGGGTTTGGCTGATGGAACGATGCAGGGACACGACGAGGCAGGTCACGGCCGGCAACGGCCCGGTGTCCGGGGGGACAGGCGTGCGGTGGGGGCCGCGAAGCAATTAATGAAAAGGTTTTCATAATCCAAAGTCAAGGTGTGCCGGCCGTAATCGTGGACCGGAAACCCGCTCCTGGCCGGTCCGTGCCTTGCGCATCCGGGCGATGCCGTGTATCCTTCGCCGGGGCCGGCCTCTCCGCCCCGAAGACGCTTGTCTCATCTGAACCCGCGCGTGCCATGATCACCCGCTCCGTTCGCCCCTGGCTCGTCTTCATCGTCCTGGCCGCCTGGGTGCCGCCTCTCTTCGGGCAGGCCGGGCGCCCCCTCACCTTCGCCGACCTGATGCGCTTCAAGACCATCGACGACCCGGTGATCTCGGACGACGGCGCCTACGTAGCCTTCACCGCCGCGCCGGACCGGGGCGACGGCGAGGCGGTCGTCCTCGCCACCCGGGGCGAAGTCCGGTACGTGGTCGCGCGCGGCAGCCGGCCGGTCTTTTCGAAGGACGGGGCCTTCGTGGCGATGCGCCTGGAGCCGCCCTTCGCCGAGGCGGAAAAGGCGAAGAACGGCAAGGACCGGCCGAAGCCGGGGCTGGCGCTGCTCCGCACCCGCGACGGCGCGGTGACCACCGTCGACTCGGTGGAGGCGTTCGCCTTCTCGGAAGACGGCGCCTGGCTGGCCTATCACCGCACCGCGCCGAAGGACACCTCGAAGGCGGCGAAGGACAACGACAAGCGCATGCGCGGCGCGCCGCTGGTGCTCCTGCGCCTGGCCGACAGCACGGCGCTCACGGTGCCGGACGTGCACACCTTCGCCTTCGACGAGGCGGGGCGCTTCGTGGCCTACGCCGTCGCCGCCGACGACAGCACCCGCGACGGCCTCTACGTGCGCGACCTCCACGCCGACGGCACGCCGGAGACAGCGCTCGACGCCCGCCCCCACGGCCGCTACGAGGCCCTGGCCTGGAGCGAGGCCGGCGGCCGCCTGGCCTTCACCGCCGCCACCGAAGACGCCGACGGCGAGCCCGGACCGGCCACGCTCTACGTGTGGGACGGCGCCGCGACGCGCCCGGCCGCCACCCCCGACGACGCCCCCGCCGGCTGGACCCTCCCCGCCGGCAACACCCTCCGCTGGACCGAGGACGGCGAGCGCCTCTTCTTTGGCTTCCGCCCCGACTGGCCCGACCCGGAGAAGGACGAAGACGACAACACCACCGCCGCCGACCCGTACGACCTCGACGCGATCCTCGAAGACCGCACCGTGGATGTCTGGCACACCCGCGACTCGCTCATCATCCCCAACCAGAAGCGCCAGTGGAAGCAGAGCCGCGAGCGTACCTACGAGGCCGTCTACCACCGCCGCGACGGGCGCGTCGTCCCGCTGGCGGACCGGCTCGTGCAGGGGCAGGGCGAGGCAGAGAACCCCCGCGTGATGCTCGGCCGCGCCGAGGCCCCCTACTACCGCCTGCGCACCTGGGAAGGGTTCTTCTTCGACCCCTACGTCATCCGTCTCACCGACGGCTCGCGCACGCGCATCGCCGAGAAGCTGAGCAACGCCGTCAGCCTCTCGCCCGAGGGGGGCTACGTGGTCTACTACAAGATGCCGCACTGGTACCTCTACGACGTCGCGCGCGGGACCACGCGTAATCTCACCGAGGGCCTGCCCGTGCCCTTCGCCGACGAGGACCACGACTACCCGAGCGAGGCGCCGGGCTACGGCGTGGGCGGGTGGCTGGCCGGGGATGCCGGCGTCCTCATCTACGACAAGTACGACGTCTGGCTCTTCCCCACCGACGGCACCGCCCCGACGCGCCTCACCGGCGGGGAGGGCCGCGCCTCCGGCCGCACCTTCCGCATCGTCCAGACCGACCCCGAGCAGCGGTTCTTCGCGCGTGGCGAGACGGTGCTCCTCTCCTCGTACCACAACCACCGGAAGAACGACGGCTTCTACCGCGCCGTCATCGGGCAGGAGGGCGTCACGCGGCTACTCGAAGAAGACAAACGCTTCCGCTTCCTCGCGAAGGCAAAGGACGCCGACGTCTACCTCTTCACGCGCGAGGACTACAACGAATTCCCCGACCTGTGGGTGAGCGACCCGGACTTTGCGAACCCCCGGCGGATCACCGACCTGAACGCGCAACTGGCGCCCTTCGCCTGGGGCACGTCGGAGCTGATCGAGTGGCGCAGCGACGACGGCATCCCGCTCCAGGGGGTGGTCATCAAGCCGGGCAACTACGAGCCGGGCAAGCGCTATCCGGTGATCGTCTACTTCTACCGCTTCATGTCGCAGCGGCTGCATGAGTTCAACGCGCCTGTGGTCAACCACCGGCCGAGCTTCCCGCTCTACGCCTCGAACGGCTACCTCATTTTCCTCCCGGACGTGCGCTTCGAGATCGGCCGGCCGGGCTTCTCGGCCACGAAGGCCATCGTCCCCGGGGTGCAGAAGCTGATCGAGATGGGGCTGGCCGACCCCGACGCCATCGGGCTGCACGGGCACTCGTGGAGCGGCTACCAGACCGCCTTCGTCGTCACGCAGACGAACCTCTTCCGGGCGGCCATCGCCGGGGCGCCGGTGTCGAACATGACGAGCGCCTACAGCGGCATCCGGTGGGGCAGCGGCCTGGCCCGCCAGTTCCAGTACGAGAAGACGCAGAGCCGCCTGGGCGGCAGCCTGTGGGAAGCCCGCGACCGCTACATCGACAACTCGCCGGTGTTCTTCGCCGACCGCATCCACACGCCGCTGCTCATCATCCACGGAGACGACGACGGGGCCGTGCCGTGGTACCAGAGCATCGAGCTCTACCTGGCCCTGCGTCGCCTGGGCAAGGAGGCCGTCTTCCTCCAGTACCGGGGCGAGGACCACCACCCGGCCACCTACGCCAACAAGCTGGATTGGGCGATGAAGATGAAGGAATACTTCGACCACTACCTGAAAGGGGCGCCCGCGCCGGCCTGGATCGAGAAGGGCGTGCCGTACGCGGGCGAGTGAGGCGGAGCGACAACGTGTTGGAACGTTGACCGGTTGAACGTTGGAACGTTCAACCCTCCGGTGCCAACGCATGATGGATCCACGCACCATGCATCGCCGCTTTCTGCCGCGCACGGTCGTCGTCCTCGGGCTGGTGTCGTTCTTCAACGACATCGCCAGCGAGATGATCACCCCGGTGCTGCCGCTGTTTCTGACGGCGACGCTGGGGGCGGGGCCGGCGGTGGTGGGGCTGATCGAGGGGGTGGCCGAGGCGACGGCGAGCCTGCTCAAGCTGGCGACCGGGCGGTGGGTGGACCGGCACGGGCGGCACAAGGCGCTGGTGCTCGGCGGCTACGGCGTCTCGAACGCCGCCCGCCCGCTCATCGGCCTGGCGACGGGGTGGGGGGCGGTGCTCGTGCTCCGCTTCCTCGACCGCGTGGGCAAGGGGGTCCGCACGGCCCCGCGCGATGCCCTGATCGCCGCGGCGGTGGAGCCCGGGAGCCGGGGCCGCGCCTTCGGCTTCCACCGGGCGATGGACCACGCCGGCGCCACGGTGGGGCCGCTGGCGGCCTTCGCCCTGCTCCAGGCCGGGGTGGGCCTGCGCGACGTGTTCCTCCTCTCGGTGATCCCGGGCGTGGTGCTGATGGCGCTGCTCTGGCGCGGCATCCCGGCGGACCGGCCCGTGGCGGCCCCGGCGC